>JAENXP010000108.1 GCA_016649475.1 Burkholderiales bacterium
GAGGACCTGGTCGAGGTCGGGGGCCTGCGCCTCGACCCGGCCGCGCACCGCGTCAGCGGCAACGGCCTGACGCTGGACCTGGGGCCGACCGAATTCCGCCTGCTGCATTTTTTCATGACCCATGCCGAGCGCGTGCATACCCGTACGCAGTTGCTGGACCAGGTTTGGGGCGATCATGTATTCGTCGAGGAACGCACCGTGGACGTACATATCCGCCGTCTGCGCCAGGCGCTCGAGGCGAGCGGGCACGATACGCTGATCGAAACCGTGCGCGGAACCGGCTACCGTTTCACCGCCACCGCGTGACGCGCTCCGCCAGCGCGGGACCCGGGCCGGGCATGCGATAATCATCCGACCGAAAATACAGGTTCTACTTATTTCCATTGAATCCCGTCTGGATACGCAGCGCCCTGGCGCTGGCCGCGGTAGCTGTCGCAGGTCTGATCACCTGGGCACTGGCGGACCCGGTCTGGGCGCTTGCCGTCGTCTGTTTCGGGCTCGTGCTGCTGCTCGCGCGCCATGTGGCCAACCTGGCGGCGCTGGCCGACTGGCTGCGCGACCCCATGGCCAAGCCGGTGCCACAGGGCGGCGGCGTCTGGGACGGGGTGCTGGTCGGACTCTACCGTTTCGTGCGCGCGCGCATCAAGGAGAAAGAGCAGCTGGGCGGCGACCTGCAGCGCTTTCGCAATGCGGGTTTGGCGCTGCCCGACGGCGTGATTCTGCTCGATGCCCATGACCATATCGAGTGGTGTAACCCGATCGCCAGCCATTACCTGGGTCTGGACGAGCAGCGTGATCTGGGCCGGCCTTTGGTCAACCTGGTGCGCCACCCGGACCTCGCTGCCTATCTCGAGCACGGCGACTACGCCGAGCCGCTTACCCTGCGCTTGTCGCGCGGCGAGGGCAGGGTGCTGTCGCTCGCTATCATTTCCTACGGGGAGGAGCAAAAGCTCCTGCTCGCGAACGACATTACCCTGGCGGAGAAAGTTGAAACCATGCGGCGCGATTTTGTCGCCAATGTGTCGCATGAGCTGAAAAGCCCGCTTACCGTGGTGGCCGGATTTCTGGAAACGCTCAACGATGGCAATATCAAACTGGACGAGGAGCGCCGGCAGGGCTATCTGAACATGATGCGCGAGCATACCGGACGCATGCAGCGGCTGGTGGAAGACCTGCTCACGCTATCGGCGCTGGAGGATAGCCAGGGCCTGAACGACGAAACCCTGGTCGATGTCGCGGCGCTGCTGGCCGGCGTGCGCGACGAGGCGCTGGCCTTGAGCGGCGGGCGCCATCGCGTCGAACTCAGCGTCGAAGATCCGCTCTCGCTGCTCGCCAACGCGCAGGAACTGCGCAGCGCATTCAATAATCTGGTGAGCAACGCGGTGCGCTATACGCCCGCGGGCGGGAACATCCGTCTCGGCTGGGGGCGGCGCGGTGCAGATGCGGTGTTCAGCGTCAGCGACACCGGGTCGGGCATAGAGCCGCGCCATATTCCGCGCCTGACCGAACGCTTCTACAGGGTGGACCACAGCCGCTCGCGTGAAACCGGAGGCACCGGGCTCGGCCTGGCTATCGTAAAGCACGTGCTGACGCGCCATCAGGCGACGCTGGAAATAGAGAGCGAAGCGGGTGAGGGCAGCCGCTTCAGCGCGGTGTTCCCGGCGCGGCGCGTAAAATCCACGGTCGATTCGGTGCCGGCAAGGCGACCGGCGCCCATTGGCGGAAACCCGGGCTAGCGCGCAGGTTCGATCGCCACGCGTTCAAAATCGCTGCCGCGCTCGATTACGCTGCTGAGCAGCATTAACTCGGAGCGCTCGCTGTAGACTTCCAGCACGCGTCCGCTCCGGTACCAGCCGGGCGGAAGGATCAGGGAGGTCGGCGACGACAGTGCTGGAAGTGCTGGACAAAGGAGGGCGGGGACGAATTTTTCAGCCTTCGCGTTGATCCCGGTTGGCCGCACCGCCACTGCTTGCGGTATGCCCGGAATGACGCGAACCCCGACATGCAGGTCGTCTTTCTCGTCGGTCCTGATCCAGCGCACCATGCCCACCAGAAAACTCTTGGCGTCGC
This sequence comes from Burkholderiales bacterium, assembly GCA_016649475.1. Taxonomy (GTDB): domain Bacteria; phylum Pseudomonadota; class Gammaproteobacteria; order Burkholderiales; family SG8-39; genus 2-12-FULL-64-23. The sequence goes on from JAENXP010000108.1 coordinate 2,071, forward strand.
CCGGGCGCACCGCAATCAGCTGCGTATGGGTATAGCGTCCGCCGGCGGATGCGATCGGACGCATGATGCGCAGCCCCGACAGGCTTTCCTCCAGCAGCTGCCAATCCTCGGTGGCATAGCCCCCGGCCGCTACAAACGCGTCGTCGAGGCGGGTGCTGGTATGGCCGAAGGTGGCAATCTCGTCGCGTTCTCGCCGCGTCAGCTGGGTCGCCTGTCCCGGCTGGCGGAAAATCTTGTTGCCGGAAATATGGAAATGCATCGAGACCATCGTGCTGCATGCTTTCGCTTTGGCACTGACGCTGCGTCGCATCTGCGCACGCGCGTTCTTGCCCTCGCACCAAAGGCGGAACAGGAGCACCAGCAACTGCTCGACGCTGGGCATGGTGCAATCCTCGCCCAGTCCCAGGCTGGAAGGCGACTCGCCTTTGCGCAGCAGCACCACGAACCGTTTCAGCTTGCGCGCTATTTCGCCGACGTCCAGCCAGGCCGAGGCACTCCGCGTGCCGGCCTCGGCTTCACGGTAGGCGCCGGTATCCGCGGAAAAATCCAGCAGCAAGGGCGGCATGCCCTGGTTCTCGGGCGGAGCGCGCCGCACCGGAACAAGCTGGGCCCACTGCGATAGCCAGCGATATATCTGCGTGGACTGCCTTTGCATTTGCTCGCCGGGGTCTGCCTGCATGAACAGCAGCGCGCGCACATACACCTCGGCACAGCTCACTTCCAGCTTTCTCACTGAATCGCCGACCAGCGTGGCGGTCTCGCCCGACTCGTCGGCGATGCGGTAAAACTCGTGCATGGCCAACCAGTGGTTTTCGGGGAGGGTGTGATAAACGCGGCAGTGGTCGAACATGCTCGAGGCGACGCAGTCCAGCCCCCGCTGGCAGATGAGCGCAGTCTGGCTATCGCGCTTGCCGGCAGTCACGCTACCGAGGCAATGTTGGTATCCGATAAGCAGTTCCTGCCACAGCGCCGCAACCTGCCGAAAAATGCCGCGCTCCACCTGGGTTAGCGGCAGCGGTTTGTAGGCGAGCTTTTTGATCTGCTCCGTCTGCACGAAATAGACGGGCAGGCGCAGCGCTTCCAGCACCTTGAGCCTTTCGGCAGCAGGCAGACTGTAGCGGTTCAGCTGCCGCAACTGGTCCAGCAAGCGGTTTTGCGATGGCGCCACGTTGACCAGCGGCAGCCCGGTCAGCCATGCCGAGCAGGAGGCGGCGTCGGTGAATTCCGGTTTTGCGTCGGCTGAGGTTTCGGGTAACTTGAATTCGGACATGGGCGTCAATGGTGTCGTCAAATCGTCGGAAAAAGCAAGAGGAGTCCCTCTACTAGTGTTACTTAAGCCGGGGCGTCGGGCGGCGGAACCCCAAACTCGAACCGGATCCGCGGCTTCGACCTGGCGCTCATTCTGCCACTGCCTGCAACAACTCGCGCAATTCTTGTTTCAGCGCGGCGCCGTCTATCGACCGGGGCGCGCCGGGGCGCCGCGCCTCGCTCCAGATAGAGCCGGGAAAATGCCTGTCATCGGTAAAACGCGGAATCACATGCCAGTGCAGGTGCGCCACCATGTTGCCCAGGCTGGCCAGGTTGATCTTCGCCGGCCGCATCAATTGCCGCAATGCCTGCTCGGTCGCAAACACCACACGCATCAGCCTTTGTCTGGTCGCTGCGTCCAAATCGGTCATTTCGCTCACGTGCCGGTTGAGGATCACGCGGCAGAATCCCGGATAATCGCGGTCCTCGATCAGGACTACACGGCACAGATCATCCTGCCATAGCGTCTCCCCTGCGGCAGAATCGCACAGTTCACACAGGTCGACTGCCGAATCTTTCATCTCGAGACAGTTGCTCCAGCGCCTGATGTCGTGAATCATTCACGCCGCTGCGCGAGTGGCCCCTCGACCCGGGGCACGCGCGCTGTGCTGCGGGTTCAGGATAGCAGATTCGGTCACAGGAGCACACGTTCGATCCCGCCCTGGTTTGCCTTGGCCACGTATTCGGCCATCCAGTCTGGACCGAGCAGTTGCCTGGCGATTTCCACCACGATGTAGTCGGCGTCGGTGCCGGCGTCCTCGCTGTAGCGCGCCAGGCCCTGCAGGCACGAGGGGCAGGAGGTAAGCACCTTGACCTTACCCTGGAACCTTTCATTGCCGGCATCGGCGCGGACCGCCGCCACGTCCTTCCTCATTTCCTCTTCCTTGCGAAACCGCACCTGGGTCGAAATGTCGGGCCGGGTCAGGGCCAGCGTGCCCGCTTCGCCGCAGCAACGTTCATTCAGCTTCACCGCGCTGCCCATCAACTGGTTGACCACCTTGAGCGGCTGATAGGTTTTCATCGGCGTGTGGCAGGGGTCGTGGTAGAGATAACGCACGCCGGCGACGCCATCGAGCTTCACCCCTTGTTCCAGCAGGTACTCATGGATGTCGAGCAGCCGGCAGCCGGGGAAGATTTTGTCGAATTCGTACTTCTGCAGCTGGTCCATGCAGGTGCCGCAGGACACGATCACCGTCTTGATGTCGAGATAATTGAGGGTGTTGGCGACGCGATGAAACAGCACGCGGTTGTCGGTGATGATGCGCCTGCCCTCTTCCTCCTCGCCGGCGGCGGTCTGCGGGTAGCCGCAGCACAAATAGCCCGGCGGCAGCACGCACTGCGCGCCGATGGAATAGAGCATCGCCTGCGTCGCCAGCCCAACCTGGCTGAACAGGCGCTCGGAGCCGCAGCCGGGGAAGTAGAACACCGCGTCCGAGTCCTCGGTCACCTTGGCCGGATCACGGATGATGGGCACGATGTGGCGGTCCTCCAGCTCGAGCAGCGCGCGTGCGGTGCGCTTGGGCAGTTTGCCCGGCATCGGCTTGTTGACGAAGTGTATGACCTGCGCGCGCACGTCCGGCCGCCCTACCGTCGCCGGCGGCCGCCGCGTCTGGCGCTGCGCGAGGCCGAGCATTTTTGCGGTGCGATGGGCGAACCGTTGCGCGCGGTAACCCCATTCGATCATCACCGCGCGGGCGATCTTGATGGTGTTCGGGTTGGTGGCGTTCAGAAACAGCATCGAGGCCGCGGTGCCGGGGTTGAATTTCTTCTTTCCCTGCTTGCGCAGCACGTTGCGCATGGCAATCGAGACGTCGCCGAAATCGATGTCCACCGGGCACGGGTTGGCGCACTTGTGGCACACGGTGCAATGATCGGCGACGTCGCCGAATTCGTCGAAATGCCGGAGCGATATTCCGCGCCGCGTCTGCTCCTCGTAGAGAAACGCCTCGATCAGGAGCGAGGTGGCGAGTATCTTGTTTCGCGGGCTGTAGAGCAGGTTGGCGCGCGGCACGTGGGTCGCGCACACCGGCTTGCACTTGCCGCAGCGCAGGCAGTCCTTGATCGAATCGGCGATGCTGCCGGTTTCCGACTGCTCCATGATCAGCGATTCGGCCCCGAGCAGGCTGAAGCTGGGCGTATACGCGTTGCGCAGGTCGCCGCCCGCGAGCAGCTTGCCGGCGTTGAATCGGCCGTGCGGGTCGGTCTTTTCTTTATAACTGCGAAACGCCTCGATTTCGTGCGGGTCGAGGTATTCGAGCTTGGTGATGCCGATGCCGTGCTCGCCCGAGATCACTCCATCCAGGGATTTCGCCAGATGCATGATGCGCGCCACCGCCGCGTTGGCCTGGCGCAGCATGTCGTAGTTGTCGGAATTGACGGGAATGTTGGTGTGCACATTGCCGTCTCCGGCATGCATGTGCAGCGCCACGAATACGCGCGCCTTGAGCACTCGCTGGTGAATTGCGTAACAGCCTTCGAGGATGCGGTGGAATACCAGACCGTCGAACAACTGCTGCAGTTCGGCGCGCACTTCGTCTTTCCATGACACGCGCACGCTATGGTCCTGCAGCAACGAGAATATGGTTTTCCCGGCGTGGGTCACCGCGGCAAGGCCCGGTACCGTGTCGATGCGTGCTTCGGCCACCGGCAAGTCGAGATTGTCGAGCAAATACTGCCAGCGCGCGCGCGTTCTGGCGAGGAGTTCGCGTGCGGCCTCGCGCCGGTCACCCAGAAACTCGGGCGCGGGCAGTGTTTCCCCGTGCTGGGCCAGCGGCAGTTCCCCCTGGAAATACTCGTCCAGGGAATCAAGCAGCGCAAGCTTGTTCGTAATCGACAGTTCGATGTTGATGCGCTCGATGCCGTCGGAGTAGTCGCCCAGGCGTTCGAGCGGAATGACCACGTCTTCGTTGATCTTGAAGGCATTGGTGTGCTTGGCAATGGCCGCGGTGCGGGCGCGATCGAGCCAGAACGTACGCCGCGTCTCGGCTGTGACCGCGATGAAGCCTTCGCCGCCGCGGGCATTGGCGATGCGCACCACATGCGATGCCGCTGCGGCCACAGCGGCATCGCTGTCGCCGACGATGTCGCCGATCAGCACCATTTTTGGCCGACTTGCGCCTCCCGCCTGGCGCTTGGCCTTGGTCGCGTAGCCGACGGCCTTCAGATAGCGCTCGTCCATATGCTCCAGCCCCGCAAGCATTACCGGACTTTCGCCGGGGGCAAGCTTAGCGGCGCGGGTGTCCAGGTAGCGCGTGATTTCGACGATGGCCGGCACCGAGTCGCGCACCTGGCCGAAAAATTCCAGGCATACGGTGCGGGTCGAGGCCGGCATTTTGTGCAGGATGAAGCGCGCCGAGGTGATAATGCCGTCGCAACCTTCCTTCTGGATGCCGGGCAGCCCGGCGAGGAACTTGTCGGTTACGTCCTTGCCCAGCCCCGCCTTGCGAAAGCGCGCGCCGGGTATTTCCAGGATTGCGGGCTCGCCGTAGGGGGTGCGGCCGTCGCGGCGAAAGCGCTGCACCTGGAAGCGCGTCGCTGCCGCGTCGTGGATCTTGCCCAGGTTATGTTCCAGGCGCGCGACCTCGAGGCAGTAGCCGTTCGCATCGACCATGCGCCAGGAGGCGAGATTGTCCAGGGCGGTGCCCCATAGCACCGCTTTCTTGCCGCCGGCGTTCATGGCGACGTTGCCGCCGATGCAGGAGGCGTCGGCCGAGGTCGGATCGACCGCGAACACGTGTCCGGCTGCCTCAGCGGCCTCCATTACGCGTTTGGTCACCACCCCCGCGCCGCAGCGTATGGTCGCGACCGGGTGAGCCACGCCCGGC
>JAENXP010000791.1 GCA_016649475.1 Burkholderiales bacterium
CCCATATAGGCGTAGGGCTCGGGACCCGCTTGCGCCTCAACGGCCGGGGTGTCCGACGCAGTCCCGCTGAACATATACCGACCCAAGTAGGTCGTGTTGGCCGTGTCGGCCATTCCCAGCAGAATCTCGTTCAACTGCGCCAGGTAAGTGCTCCGCATCGCGTCGGTCGACACCGAGGTCGCCGCCCTCATCGCGATGTCTCTCACCAAATTAATGGCCGATCCCATATCGCTAAGGGCTGCGTCCGTCACATTCAGCAGCGGCTTGCTGACTATTGTATTATCGGAGAGTTGTCTCAGCGTACTTATAGCTGATCTAAAACTCAGTGCGCGCGCCGTGCCCGGAACGTCGTCCGACGCCCGCAGAATCCTCTTCCCCGACGCTGCCCAGTTCTGCGCTTCCGCAAGTCGCACGCTCGCGTTACTGATGTGGATCAGCGAGTTCTGCACCTGTTGAGTCAGAGATAATCTCACTACTCTTACCTCCCCACGATCCCCGTGCGCTCAATCAACACCGTAAGCATCTCGTCCATGACCGACAGAGTTCGCGCCGCCGCGTTATAGGCCTGCTGGAACTTCACCATGTTGGTCATTTCCTCATCCAGGGAGACACCTGATATCGACTGCTGCTGACTGGTGAACTGCTGCAGCGACAGCCTGCGCGCGAAAGCCTGCTTCTCTGCCATCGCACCCGCCTCGCCAAGGTCGCTCACCAGGGATTGATACATCTGGTTTATCGTCTGATTGCCCGCCACTACGGTGGTTTTCAGAGAGGCGATCTGCAGCGCGATATCGCCATTTCCGATAGCGCCGCTTGCCGAGGCTGCCACCAGACTCGGGTTGTCGGCGATGCTCGCGTCCAGCGATATGTTCGCCGCCGTCGTGCCCGCCGTGAAGAAATCGCCGCCGTCCGCCCCAGACACCGTTTTGCCCGTTGCGTGCAGCGCATTGACCGCGGTCACCAGCGACGATGCGAAGTCGTCCATCTGCTGCAAATACGCAGGCACCGTCGTGTGGTTCAGATCGGCTATGGCCTTCAGCTCGCCGCCCTGTATCACCACGGCTTCCCCGTCACTTGCCCACCCTACCACCTCGGCCCCCGACGGACCTGGTTCGCTTGTCAGCGCGTTCGCGTGGGTTCCCTGCACCAGGACGCGGCCGCCGATCGACACTATGAAGTCCGGGCCACCTTGGCCGTGTTGGCTTATCGACACTATCCTCGATAGCTCCAGCACCAGCGCGTCGCGTCTGTCCAACAGACTGTTCGCCGAGTACTCCCCGGATGACATGGACGCGATCTCGGAGTTCAACCGGGCCATTTCCGTCGCGATGCTGTTGATCCGACCCACGCGGGTCGTCGTGGCAAGGTTCAGGTCGTCGGAGACGTTGCTTATTTGGGTGTAGCTATATCGAATACGTGCGCACAGCGCCGCGGCGTCCCCCAGCAGAGCGTTGCGTATCGGCAGCGAGTCCGGCGAAGTCGCGACCTTTTGCCATGCGGCCCAGAACCGATCGAGATCGGTTTGCAGGCCCGTGTCGCTCGGCTCTCCCAGCGTGGCTTCCAACTGCGCCATGGCGTTCGCCATAAAGTCCCACTCCCCGCTCGACTGAGTTGCCAGCCGCAGGCGGTTCTCGATCAAATCGTCACGGATTCGCTGGATCGCGCCTGCCCTCACCCCCGACCCGGCAACGGCGATGCCCACAGCCGACGCCTCCTGGGA
>JAENXP010000224.1 GCA_016649475.1 Burkholderiales bacterium
GGCGAAGGGGCGGCCCTGGCGACCGCGATGATCCCGTTCCTGCTGGCGGCAATATTGTTTTCGTACTTTGGTTTGCAACGCAGGGCCTGGCAACAAGGCGGCGGCGACAAATGAGCGAAGAAACCCAAGATACACAAGGCATGAGCTACCTGGTGTCGCTGCCGAGGCGGGTGGTGATCGTGTACATCCCACTGCTCATTTTCCTGTTCGTGCTGCTGTTCCCGTTCTACTGGATGGCGATCACCGGGTTCAAGCCGAATGCCGAACTGCTGTCGCGCGAGGGAAATCCATTCTGGGTGATCGCGCCGACGCTCGACCACTTCAAAAAGCTGCTGTTTGATACCGCGTACCCGAACTGGATGTGGAACACCATTTTGATTTCCACCGTGTCGACTTTCTTCTCGCTCGCCGCAAGCGTGCTCGCCGCCTATGCCATCGAACGCCTGCGCTTTTCCGGTTCGCGTCAGGTCGGCCTGTCGATTTTTCTCGCCTACCTGGTGCCGCCCTCCATATTGTTCATTCCGCTCGCCTACATCGTATTTCAGCTGGGACTGTTCGACACGCGCTGGGCACTGATGCTGACCTATCCGACTTTCCTGATTCCTTTCTGCACCTGGCTGCTGATGGGCTATTTCCGCTCCATACCTTTCGAACTGGAAGAGTGCGCGCTGATCGACGGCGCGACCCGGCTGCAGATCCTGACCAAGATCGTGCTGCCGCTGGCGGTGCCGGGCTTGATTTCGGCCGGAATATTCGCCTTCACCCTGTCGTGGAACGAATTTATTTACGCACTTACCTTCATCTCCTCCTCGGAGAACAAGACGGTCCCGATAGGCGTAATCACCGAACTGGTGGAGGGCGACGTCTATCACTGGGGGGCGCTCATGGCGGGTGCCCTGCTCGGTTCGCTGCCGGTGGCCGTCGTCTACTCGTTCTTCGTCGAGTACTACGTCGCCGGCATGACCGGCGCGGTGAAGGAATAGATCCGTACCCGATCTGGGTGCCCTCGGGTGCCATTTTTTTGCGGAATCCGCACCAAGCCATTTTGTCGAGGACTTAGCCATGAACCAAATCGATCTCAATAAGCGCGCAGCCATCGTCACCGGCGGCGCGCAAGGCATAGGACTCGCGATCGTCAAGCGCATGCTCGCCTCGGGCGCCAGCGTGCGCATCTGGGACCGCGACCAGAAATTGCTGCAGCAGACGCTTTCGGCCCTGTCGGGGCCGGTGAGCGGCGATGCGGTGGATGTCGCGGATGAAAAATCGGTGGCGCAGGGCACAGCTGCCGCGATAGCTGCATTGGGCAAGATCGACATTCTGGTCAACAACGCCGGCATCGCCGGCGCGAACGCCCCCACCGTGAGCTACCCGGTAGAAGAGTGGGAACGCGTGCTCAGAATCAATCTCACCGGGCAGTTCCTGTGCTGCCGCGCAATCGCGCCGCACATGGTGAAACAGAAATACGGACGCATCGTCAACATTGCCTCGGTCGCAGGCAAGGAAGGCAACCCCAATGCCGTCGCCTATTCCGCATCGAAAGCGGGTGTGATCTCTCTCACCAAGTCGCTGGGCAAGGAACTGGCCAAGGACGGCGTGAGCGTCAACTGCATCACCCCGGCCGCGGCGAAAACGGCGATTTTCGACCAGATGACCGAGGAGCACATCAATTACATGCTGGCCAAGATACCAATGGGGCGCTTCGTGCTGGTAGAGGAGGTCGCAGCCCTGGCCTGCTGGCTCGCCTCCGAGGACTGTTCCTTCACCACCGCAGGAGTGTTCGACATCTCCGGCGGCCGCGCCACTTATTAACAGGACTCAATCATGGCCAAGAAATCACCAAAGAAACTTCGCAGCCAGAGCTGGTTCGGCCGTGAGGACGCGAGCGGGAATTCGAGCCGCAACGCGGCGAGCCGCGAGCGCCCCGGACGCATGCAGGCGTCCGGGGTATGTCCGACAACACAGATAGGGTGAGACCATGTCTAAGAAGTCAAAGAAAGTGCTTCGAAGCCAGAGCTGGTTCGGCCGTGAGGACATCTACGGCTTCATCTACCGCTCCTGGGTGAAAAACCGCGGCGTGCCGCACGACCAGTTCGACGGCCGGCCGGTGATCGGCATCTGCAACACCTGGTCCGAACTCACGCCCTGCAACACGCATTTCCGCATCATCGCCGACCACGTGCGCCACGGCATCCTCGAAGCAGGCGGGTTTCCGCTGGAATTTCCGGTGATGTCCCTGGGCGAAACGCTGATGCGGCCGACCGCGATGATGTATCGCAACCTGGCGTCGATGGACGTGGAGGAATCGATCCGCGCCAACCCGCTGGACGGCGTGGTTCTGCTGGTGGGCTGCGACAAGACCACGCCCTCGCTGCTGATGGGCACGGCGAGCGTGGACATTCCCGCGATCGCCGTATCCGGCGGACCCATGCTCTCGGGCAAATACCGCGGCACCGACATCGGCTCGGGCACCAACACCTGGTCGATGTCCGAGGACGTGCGTGCCGGCAAGATGACCGTGGACGAATTTCACGAAGCGGAATCCTGCATGCACCGCTCCCACGGCAGCTGCATGACCATGGGCACCGCCTCCACCATGGCTTGCATGGTCGAAGCCCTGGGCATGGGCATGCCCGGCAACGCCGCGATTCCGGCCGTGGACGCGCGCCGCTACCTGCTCGCGCGCATGGCCGGGCGGCGCATCGTCGACATGGTCAAGGAAGACCTGACGATTTCCAGGATCCTTAAACGCGAGGCGTTCGAGAACGCGATCCGCGCCAACGCCGCCATCGGTGGCTCGACCAATGCCGTGATCCACCTGATCGCGCTTGCGGGCCGGGTGGGCGTCAAGCTCGACCTGGACGACTGGGACCGCCTCGGGCGCGGTGTGCATACCATGCTCAACCTGATGCCCTCGGGCAAGTACCTGATGGAGGATTTCTACTATGCCGGCGGCCTGCCGGCGGTGCTGCGCTCGCTCGGCGAACAGGGCCTGCTCAACAAGAAGGCGCTCACGGTCAACGGCAACACCATCTGGGACAACAACAAGAAGGCGGAGTGTTTCAACAGCGACGTGATCACGCCCTTCGCCAAACCGTTCAAGAAGAACACCGGCATCGCCGTGCTGCGCGGCAATCTCTGCCCCGACGGCGCCATCATCAAGCCTTCGGCGGCGACACCCAGACTGATGAAGCACAAGGGGCGTGCGGTGGTGTTCGAAAACATCGAAGAATTTCACCGCCGCATCGACGACCCCAAGCTCGACATCGACGAGAACTGCGTCATGGTGCTGAAAAACTGCGGTCCCAAGGGCTACCCGGGCATGGCCGAAGTCGGCAACATGCCGCTGCCGCCCAAGGTGCTGAAAAAAGGCATCACCGACATGGTGCGCATTTCGGATGCGCGCATGAGCGGCACTGCCTACGGCACGGTAGTGCTGCATATCGCTCCGGAAGCGGCCGCAGGCGGCAACCTTGCACTGGTCGAGAACGGCGATATGATAGAACTCGACGTGGCCAAGCGCCGGCTGCACCTGGATGTCGCTGAGAGCGAACTCGCGCGCCGGCGCAAGAAGTGGAAAGCGCCCAAGGCGCCGATGAGCCGCGGCTACACCAAGCTGTACGTCGAGCACGTGCTGCAGGCGAATCAGGGTGCGGACCTCGATTTCCTCGTCGGCTCGAGCGGCGCCAAACCGCCCAAAGACAACCACTAGATGGCGACGCACGTCCCGAACCTCGCCGACCAGTCCGAGCATGTGCTCGGCGCTGACGGTGAGTTTCACGTCACCGACGAGCCGATCGACCTGTCGCACCACCGCTTCGAGGACTGGATCGCCTTTGCTTTCTTCTGGGTGCTGGCGGCCACCGTGTTCTACCAGTTCTTTACCCGCTACGCGCTCAACGACTCGGCGTCCTGGACCGAGGAAATCGCGCGCTACCTGCTGATCTGCACGGTGTTCGTGGGCGCGGCCATGTCGGTGCGCAGAAACACCCATATCCACGTCGACATTTTCTACCGCTTCATGCCGGCGAAGATGGCCCGCGCGATATCCACGATGGTGGACCTCGCGCGCATCCTGTTCTTCGGTTACATGGTGTACCTGACTTATGCCTTGATGGGCAAAATCGGCAGGCAGCAGATGTCCATCATCGACTGGCCCATAGGCCTCATCTACGCCGTGGTGCTGTTCGGATTCGCATTGATGACATTTCGCGCCCTCACTACGGCGGCCAAACACTGGCACCAGGGTTTCAGCGTGCTCGAGCGCCCGGAAATCGCCGGGAGCGAGGAGGCGTGACCGCCGCGCTGCTGATTGCCTTCCTGGTCCTGATGGTGGCCGGGGTACCGGTGGCGCTAGCCATGGCCGGCGCTTCGCTGCTGTATGTCATGCTGTCGGGCACCGTGCCAGATTACGTCGTGATCCACCGCATGGTGAATGGCATAGACAGCTTCCCGCTGCTGGCAGTGCCGTTTTTCATCATGGCCGGCAATCTGATGAACTCCGCCGGCATCACCAACCGCATCTACAACTTCGCCCTGGCGCTGGTAGGCTGGATGAAAGGCGGCCTGGGCCACGTCAACATCGTCGGTTCGGTGATATTCGCCGGCATGTCGGGCACCGCCATCGCCGACGCGGCCGGCCTGGGCACGATAGAGATCAAGGCGATGCAGGACCACGGCTATCCCACCGAATTCGCGGTTGGCGTGACCGCAGCCTCGGCCACCCTCGGGCCGATCATTCCGCCCTCGCTGCCCTTCGTCATCTACGCCATGTTCGCCAACGTGTCGATCGGGCAGCTGTTCCTGGCAGGCATCATCCCGGGCGTGGTGATGTCGGTGCTGATGATGCTCACCGTCGCCTATTTCGCGCGCAAGAACAAATGGGGGCGCGACGCCGCCTTCGCCTGGTCCAAGATCGGCAAGGCGCTGTTCGAGCTCGCCGTCGTGGTCGGCTTTCCCACCGCCATCTGGGCCGCGACGGAGCTCGGCACGGAGCCTGCGCCGACTTTTTTCGTATCCATGCTGCTGCTGCTCCTGGCCGATCGCTTCCTGCGTTTCAATGCGGTGCTGCCGATCATGACCCCGGTGCTGCTGATCGGGGGCATGACCACCGGCATATTCACCGCCACCGAAGGCGCCATCGCCGCCTGCGTCTGGGCGATGTTTCTCGGCCTGGTCTGGTATCGCACACTCAGCTGGAAGATGCTGATCAAGGTTTCGATGGATACCGTGGAAACCACGGCGACGGTGCTGCTGATCGTCGCCGCCGCCTCGATTTTCGGCTGGCTCCTGA
>JAENXP010000663.1 GCA_016649475.1 Burkholderiales bacterium
GAATGATTGCATGGCCACACAATCCATAGATCGCAATTTGGAAGGTAAGCGCGGGAATATCTTGAGCCACCGATGGCGATTGGTAGAAACGGGGGGCGGATCCTAGTCCCTTACTTGTCGTGCCCCACGGCGAAGTTGCTGAGCGGCTAACGTGAAGGCAAGAACTACATTTTCTGCTTGCCGCTTCGCCTGCGGCGAACCGCACGTAAATGTGAACATTAAGCGGCCACTTGTCAATCCGGACAACGTCCGCTACGGTCGTAACCGGAAGTTCGGCTAGGCCGTTTGCCGAAGGTGCTGATGCCGGAATTTGCGCTTGGCAATCGTTTCGTGCTTATGACAGCGGATAGGATCCGGAACCTGCTGAACTGACGTGAAACGCTGGGGGCATGTTTGGGGGCATCTATATTTATCGAACTGGCGAGAACGTTTATCCATGAGCCGTTTCAGCTATTGTTCGATCCTCCTCCATCCACAACTCTGTATTCCACAGCCGTCAGAAAAGCCGGAAAGCCACGACCCGCTTGGCTATCCGGCTTTTTGTTGTCTGCAGTGGCGTAGTGAGATGCGCCGTATATCGATATCTCGAGGCCGATCAGACGATTTCAGTAAGCATTCGCTAAAGTGTCGGCAGATCGCCGCCCCGGCGCGCCGCCCCGGGTGCGTAGACCTCGGGATTGATCACGTTGAGCGGCTGCTGGCCGGTGAGGGCGCGCGCGAGTTCCTCGCCGCACCGGCGCGGCACCCGGGCTACGGCGGAGGTCGAGTAGTAGGCCGCATGCGGCGAAGCGATGACGTTGTCCATGCGGAGCAGCGGACTGTCGCTTGGGACGGGCTCGTGCTCCCACACGTCGAGCGCAGCGCCCGCCAACTGCTTCGCTGTTAGCGCCCGGGCCAGCGCCTGTTCGTCCACTACCGGGCCGCGCGCAGTGTTGATGAGCATGGCCGTCGGCTTCATGCGGCGCAAAAAGGCTTCGTTGATGAGATGGCGCGTCTCGGCATTGAGCGGCGTGTGCACGGATACGTAGTCGGAGCGCTCGGCCAGCGCCTCGAGCGATACGCGCTCGACGCCGAGCGCCTTGAAGTGCGCGTCCTCGACGTAGGGATCGTGGGCAATGACGCTTACCTCGAAGGCAGCCACGCGCCGGGCAAAGGCGCTGCCGATATTGCCCAGGCCGACGATGCCCACCGTCTCCCCGTACACCGAGCCCGTCCACGCGCCGGGGACTCCCGGGGTCCAGCTGCCCGCGTGCACGTCGCGGTCGAGGGTAATGATCTTCCGGTTCCAGGCGAGAAGCAGCCCCATGGTGTGGTTGGCAACTTCGCGCACCCAGAGGTCCGGGATGTTGACTGCGACGACGCCCAACTCGGTGGCGGCGGGAATGTCGATGACGTCGTAGCCTACGCCCGTGCGCACCACGACCTTGAGGTTCCCGAGCGCGGACATGACTTTGCGGCTGACCGGCGAGGACGCAACCACCAGCGCGGCTGCATCGCGCGTGCGGGCAATCACCTCGTCCTCCGTGGTGAGGAATGGCAGGACGGTCACGCGCAGCGGAAGCTGTGCCAGCACGGTGTGCAGATCTGCGTAGTCGCGCAGAATGCGCCCTTGAATCACATACACCTGCTGGATTTTGTCGGCCATCGGGGCTCCGGTCATGTTCCAGTGCCTGGGGCACTGTTTAGAAGTGTTTGGAAGGAGGGAAGGATAGGCGCGGACGCCGACCGCCACGGCCCGGCAGCCTGCATGCCTGTCCGCCGTCCCGCTCGGGCGCCATTGTAGCAAGCGCTTCCGGGGTCTCCAAGAAAACGAGCGCCCCGCGGGCGGGTGGCGCAGGTGTGACCTGCTCCCCGCCAGCAATACCAATCTAGAATAAAGAGGTCCGTCAAATCATGGAGAATGACGGACATGAAGAAGAGCAGATTTGCCGAAGTACAGTTACACATCATCGGTTTTCTCAAACGGGCAGCTTCGCGTGTGCAAATCGGCAACCGCGGATGGAAGGAAGAAGAATGAAGAAGACGAGAGGTGCGGACCTGCTGGTGCAGACGCTGGCGGCGGCGGGTGTGACGAAGATATTTTCCTTGTCGGGCAACCAGATCATGCCTCTGTACGACGCGTGCATCGACGCCAGGATCGAGATCATTCATACGAGGCAC
>JAENXP010000619.1 GCA_016649475.1 Burkholderiales bacterium
CAGCAAGCCTATCTGGGGACCGAGTAAGCATGGCGGCCCTGCTTTCCGTCGAAAACGTTTTTGCCGGCTACGACAAGGCGGATGTGCTCGAGGACGTGTCGCTCGCGGTGGAGGCGGGCAGCATCACCTGCATACTCGGCTCCAACGGCTCGGGCAAGAGCACGCTGATACGCGCGATCCTCCGGCTCACGCCGCCGCGCCGCGGCCGTGTGGTGTTCGACGGCACCGATCTCGCCAGCATGCCCACGCACCGCGTGATCGCCACCGGCATCGCCTGTATCCCCGAAGGGCGCAAGGTGTTTCCCAAGCTCTCGGTGGTCGAGAACCTGCGCCTGGGCGCCTACCAGCAAAGCGACGCCGCCAAGATTGCCGGCCGGCTGGCGCAGGTATTCGAGATCTTTCCGCGCCTGGCGGAGCGCTCGGCCCAACTTGCCGGCACCATGTCGGGCGGTGAGCAGGCGATGCTGTCGATCGGCCGCGGCATGATGGGCGAGCCCCGGCTGCTGTTGATCGACGAACCCTCGCTCGGCTTGTCGCCGCTGCTGGTCAAAGAGAATTTTGCTGTCATTCGGCGCATCAACCAGCTCGGCATCACCGTGCTGCTGGTGGAGCAGAACGTGCACCAGACGCTGGCGATTGCGCACCACGGCTACGTGTTGTCGCAGGGTAAGGTGGTCGCTTCGGGCACGGCGAAGGAACTCGCCGAGAACGCCGAAGTGCGCGCAGCTTACTTCGGCTGAAACACGGGTAGCGGATGGTGGCGCACAATACGGCATTGCGCCCGACGGTCATATTCGATCTCGGCGGAGTCCTCGTCAGCGTGGATTTCATGCGTGCCTGTGCGCGGTTGGAGACAGCCGGCGGCGCGCCGGCCGCTGTCGTCCTTGAGTGCATCCACAGCGGCGCGGACAAACTCGGTTTCGATACCGGCCGCCTGAGCCCGCAGGAATTCGCCGCGCGTTTTTGCGCTTCCATCGGCGTGCGCCTGCCTTACGCCGAGTTCGCGCAGATCTGGTGCGACATTTTTGCCGAACAGCGCGACGTGACGAGCTTGCTGGATGAAGTTGCAGGTAAAGCCGATCTCATGCTGCTGTCGAATACGGACCCCCTGCATTTCGATCATGTGCGCAGCCATTACGGTTTTCTCGCGAGGTTCGGGCAGCTGGTGCTTTCCTATGAAGTGGGGCATGCCAAGCCGCAGCGACAGATCTTCGAGCGCGCAATCAGCTTGTGCGCGCCGGGCGGCAGGACTATCTATTTCGACGATATTCCCGGATATGTCAGTGCCGCGCGTGCCTGCGGTTTGCCGGCGGAGCAATTCGTCGATGCCGCCACGCTGAGGCGCGATTTGCAGCGGTTCGGAGTGCTGTGAATCGCGCGGCCGCACGCGTATGCAAGCCCGCCGGGTGAGAGCCCGTTTTCCTGTGGCGCCCGCATCAAGCCTGGGATTGACGCGCTTACTGGTGGCGTTCATCGCGTTGGGTTTCAGCGCCGCCGCCGGTGCCGAGGGCTATCTCGGCAGGCTGCTGGACGATTTCAACGAGGTAAAAGCGCTGAGTCAGCGCAAGCATCGCTTTGAGTACGAGAACGACGTTTTCTTCAAGACCGATCGCAACTATACCGACGGCGTGCGCTACAGCTACAAATACGTGGGGCTGAGGCAATATCGCAAGCCGCCGGATGCGAGCGAAGGTTTTTTGCCTGGCTTCAATCTCGATCCGGTGAGCACGGAGGCGTGCACGAATGACAAGTTGTGCTACCACAAGAGCTACACGTTCTATCTGGGCCATAGCATGTATACGCCCAGCAACATCAAGCTTACGGCGGATGAGCTTTCGCCGGACGAGAGGCCGTATGCCGCATGGATGTATGTCGGTTTTTACCGGGAACTGTTCGCGAGCGACGGCCGCTATTGGCGCTACGGCCTGGACGTAGGCTGCATCGGGCCCTGTGCCCAAGGCGAACAACTGCAGACCTTCATCCACCGCAACATCACCAATTCCCCCATCCCGCAAGGCTGGAGCGCCCAGATACACAGCGAGCCCGGCGTCGTGTTTCGCTACGAATACGTTCCTGGCACATGGCTGCCATGGTCTTACCTCGATCTGACGCCGCATTTTCAGTTCGGCGCCGGCAATATCCAGGTCTATGCCGGAGCAGGCGTCACGCTGCGTTTTGGAAAATTCCGCAGCAACTATCTTACGCAATGGCACAGCAATCACCCGCTGGAGGCGCTGGCCGCCGCCGACGGCGTCAAATCCGACGCCGGCTGGCAGTTGTGGACGCGCAAAGACGATTTCGATCTTTACTGGTTC
>JAENXP010000433.1 GCA_016649475.1 Burkholderiales bacterium
GACGAAGCACTCTGCATACTGCTTGCAGTCCTGGCCCAGGCAGTTCTCCCGCGTCGAGGTCGCCGACTGCCACACGGATGCATTCTCGGGCACGTCGGAGAGTTCCGCGCGGTCGCCGCTTCTGCTCACCTTCGCGAAGCGCGCGATCTTGTGCAGCTGCGCCACGTCCTCGCGGCTGGCGAAGCGCCCGTCGGCAAGCGCCCCCTCGAGGTGGTGGTGACAGACGTAATTGGCGCGGCCCTTGAGCAGCGCGGTGCTGACCGGAACCTGCAGCGCGTCGCGCACCGTGGGCAGATCGCGGTTATAGAGCTGGTCCTGCAGGTTCTTGGTGCCGGTCGAAATGATGACCTTGCCGCCCGAGAGCAGCGCCGGCACCAGGTAGGCGAAGGTCTTGCCGGTGCCGGTGCCGGCTTCGGCCACGAGCAAACTGTTTTCGCGCATGGCCTGGGCGATGGCCTGCGCCATCTCGACTTGCTGGGCGCGCATGCGATAGCCGGGTATGGCGCGGCTTATGGCGCCGCCGGCGCCGAATACGGCTTCGAGCTGATCATCTGCGGGAAGGGACATGAATTGCGAGTCTAAGGCTTGGGGGCGAACGACACTATCCGCTTAACGCTGGTCGCGGTCCCCGGTTGGACTCCCATAGTGTCAATGTTTCTTTACTTTTCCCAGAATATCTCCTAGATTACTTGAATGCAGGGGCATAATCTACTGTTTTTAATAGGCTTACTTAGCCTTATATTGGCTGGGTGTGCGAGCCAGCCGGCGCGCCTGCCGCAAGTTGATGCGGAGACCGAGCCGGAGGCCGCCGCAGCGCCCATGCTCAATGCAAGCGACCGGGCGAGCAAGGTCGCCATGCAGGCCCTGGCCTACCTGGGCACCCCTTACCGAACGGGCGGACTATCGCCCCGGACGGGCTTCGACTGCAGCGGTTTGGTGGCTTACGTTTATCGCGAAGGCGCGGGTCTGACGCTGCCGCGCAATACCCTGGATCTCAGCCAGCAGGGCGAACCTATCCAGCGCGACGCGCTCAGGGCCGGCGACCTGGTGTTCTACAACACCCAGCGACGCGCGTATTCCCACGTAGGCATCTACCTGGGCGAGGACCGCTTCATCCACGCCCCTTCCAGCGGCGGCGAAGTGCGCGTCGAGAACCTGCGCGCCGACTACTGGGTACGGCGCTACAGCGGCGCCCGCCGCGTCATCGGCCCACCCAGCTAAGACCTGGTCCTCGCAGAAGGAACGCCCTCGACCTGGCCGGTCTCCGGATTGGTACAGGTCGCGGGAGGACGTCCCAATTCAAGGATTATGCCGATGGCACGCCCCCACTTGACATTCGCAATGAGAACCATTACCATTTGGACATCGCAAACAATCTGTGACCAAACTGCCATGAAAAGACCATTTGCTTTCATCCCTCTGCTGCTGATTGCTTTCGGTGCCGGACTTCCCTCCCATGTAGCGGCGGCGTCCGACAATACATTTACCATCACCATCAAGGACCACCGCTTCGACCCCTCCGAGCTTGAGGTGCCGGCCGGGAAAAAGCTCAAGCTGGTGGTAAAGAATCTGGACGCTACCCCGGAAGAATTCGAAAGCCATGACCTGAAACGCGAAAAGATCATCGCGGCCAAGGGACAGGCCACGATCAACATCGGCCCGCTGAAACCCGGCACCTACAAATTCGTCGGCGAGTTTAACGAAAGCACGGCGCAAGGCCGGATCGTAGCGAAATAGGCCACGCAGATGCTAGCCACCGCCATCATTGTTTTTCGTGAAGTGCTCGAAGCCGCTTTGGTGGTGGGCATCGTGCTCGCCGCGACACGCGGGGTACTCCAGCGCGGACTGTGGGTGAGCGCCGGCGCACTCGCCGGCCTGCTCGGCGCGGCCGTCGTCGCCTGGTTCGCTGAAGCCATAGCCGCAGCCGCCTCCGGCGTGGGACAGGAAATATTCAATGCCGCAGTGCTGTTCGTCGCTGTGATCATGCTCGGCTGGCACAATGTGTGGATGAGCCGGCACGGGCGTGAACTGGCGAGCAGCCTGAAGAGCGTCGGCGCGGCGGTGCGCAGCGGCACCAGCCCCATGCATGTCCTTGCCGCAGTGGTGGGCATGGCGGTGTTGCGCGAAGGTTCGGAACTGGTACTGTTCCTGTATGGTGTTGCCGCCTCGGCATCGGGCAATGCAAGCGGGATGCTCGGCGGCGCTCTCGTCGGCGTCGGCGCAGGTGCGGCCGTCGGTGCCACGTTGTATCTGGGACTTTTGCGTATCCCCAGTTCGCGCCTGTTCACGGTAACCGGCTGGATGATCCTGCTGCTTGCCGCCGGAATGGCCGGACAGGGCGCAGCGTTCCTGGTGCAGGCCGACATCCTCCCCGCTTTGGGTCAAACCGTCTGGGATACCACTGCGCTGATCGCGGACGACGGCGTCCTGGGCCAGGTGCTGCATACCCTGATTGGCTACACCGCACGCCCCTACGGTATCCAAGTGTTGTTTTATCTGGCCACGCTGGGCGGCATCGTGGCGCTGATGAAAATCGTCAACCACAGCCCTAACGTCGGCGCCATCCCCGGCGCCGGCGCTGCAGGCGCGCCCTCTCGCTGACGATCGTCCTCAGGAGTTCGGGTTGTCCAGGCTGAAAATCACCGGGACGTCGATACTGAACTCGCGACCACGCAAGCCTGGCGGGATCTGTACCGTGGTCTTGCCCTTCTTGAGCATGCTCACCGCCTGATTGTCCAGAACCTCGTGGCCGCTGCTGGTCTTGATCGAGGTCCTGGCGAGCATGCCGTTGGCGCCGATCACCATATGCACTTCCACCTTGCCCTGCCAGCCCTTTTCCATGGCGATCCCCGGGTAGCGCTTGTAGCGCCGTGTGGCCTCGATCAGAGCCCTTCGATATATTTCCAGCGTCCCGCTGTCTACCTGGCTTACTGACTTGGCCGGTGTCTCGGTGGTGACACCGGTTGAGCGCGGAAGCGCCGATCCGGCCTGGCTCGGGGCGGCGGGTTGCGCGCTCGCATCCGCCGTAGCGGGTGCGTCCGCGACGGGCTCGGAGGGCACAGTCTTAACCGCTTCGACCGGCGCTGTACCTTGCGGGCTGGGCCGAGGCTTGCTCACGGGCTTGCTTATCTTCGGACGCGGCGCCGGGGCCGGTTTTGGCGGAGGCGGCGCGGGAGCAGGTTTTGCCTGGGGCGGTGCCGGATCAGGTTTTGGGGGAGGCGCGGGATCAGGTTTTGGCGGAGGCGCAGGATCAGGTTTTGGCGGAGTCGCGGGCGTCGGCTGCGGCGCCGGCGGCTGTTCGCTTGGGGCCACCGCAGCCGGCGTCAGCCTTGCAGTCAGCACCAGCAATGACTTCGCCGGCGGCGCCAGTGGAATACGCGGATCCAGACCGAGCAACACCAGC
>JAENXP010000562.1 GCA_016649475.1 Burkholderiales bacterium
CCGAGGCGCGCGCTGCGACGGCGATGCGCTCGTGCGGCGCGAACAATGGCGTCTGATTCAGGCACCGGCGCCCGGCCTCGCCCAGCATGCACTGCAGGTTGGCCAGCCCCTCGCTGGAGGTTACAGTGAATGCGTCCAGCGCCTGCCGCGCGCACAAAGCGAGCAGCGGCGCCGGGTCGGCGTCGGGCCTCCCGCGGCGGTAGCATTCGGCATATTCAACCGTGGCGCCACGCGCCGAGAGCGCATCACCCAGCAGTTCGCGCCCGCCTTCTCCACGGAAAATCACCACACGCTTGCCTGCCACCTGCTTTAGCTCGGGCAATTCGAGCAGGCCTTCGCTGTCAAAACGCTCAGCAGGCGCGATCACTCCGGTAAAGCCATAGCGCTGCAGTTCGCGCTCGCTGCCACGGCCGACCGTGGCAACGCGCAAGCCGGCGGGCCAGTCCCGGCGCGCGCGCACCAGGTCGAGCGCCTTGTTCACGGCATTGGCGCTGATAAAGATGGCCAGGTCGAAACTGTCCAGGCGCTCGATGAGCGCGATGGCCGGCTGCAAGTGCGCAGCGTCGAGAATTTCCAGCGCCGGGAACAGCAACGGTTCGCCGCCGGCCGCGCGTATGAGCGCGGACATGTGCGCCGACTGCGCGGCTGGCCGCGTCACCACTACTCGACGCCCGGCTAAAGCCGGCGCGCTCATAGCAGCGCGGCGAGGATGCGATCGGCGCCCTGCGCGCGCAGTTCGCTGGCGAGGCGTGTACCCAAGTCCTCGGGCGATGCGCACGGACCGGAAACCTCTGCCCTGACCATGCTCTTGCCGTCCGGGTTCGCCACCAGCCCGCGCAATTCCAGGGTCGATCCGCTTACGCTGGCATAGGCGGCGAGCGGCAGCTGGCAACTGCCGCCGAGCGCACGGCTCACCGCGCGCTCGGCGCGCACCGCCAGTTCGGTGGCCCGATGGTTGAGCGCGGAAAGACTGGCGGCTATGTCGCCACGCTCGGCGCGATATTCGATCGCGAGCGCACCCTGCCCGGCTGCAGGCAGGCTCTGCTCCACAGACAGCAGCGAGCGTATGCGCGCACCCAGGCCCAGCCGCTTCAGGCCGGCGGCGGCGAGAATGATGGCGTCGTGGTCGCCGCGATCCAGCTTGGCCAGGCGCGTGTCGAGATTGCCGCGCAGACTCGCCACCCGCAGCTGTGGGTAGCGGCCGCGTAGCTGCGCCTCGCGCCGCAGGCTGGAGGTGCCGACCACGGCTCCCGCAGGCAAGGCGTCCAGATCGTCGTATTTACCGGAGACGAAGGCGTCGCGCGGGTCTTCGCGCTCCAGGATCGCCCCCAGGGCGAAACCGTCGGGCAGTTCCATCGGCACATCCTTGGCCGAGTGTACGGCAAGGTCGGCGCGGCCCTCGGCCAGCGCCAGCTCCAGTTCCTTCACGAACAGACCTTTGCCGCCGATCTTGGCAAGCGAGGTGTCCAGAATTTCATCGCCGCGCGTCGAAAGGGCGAGCAGCTCCACCAGGCAATCCGGATATAATCCGCGCAGCCGGTCGCGCACGTGTTCGGCCTGCCACAGTGCAAGGCGGCTTTGGCGCGTGGCGATAACGATACGATCAGGATGAGTCAAGACAGGATTTGTACAATGGCCGCAACCATGTTGCCGACACGTTGGATTCTAGCATGCCTCGCTGCGCTCTTCGTTGCGGCGCCGGCCGTTGCGCAAATGACCGAAGCGCGCGATCTTGCGGCGGACGCACGCCTCGCGTCGCAGCGCAAAGTAGCGCTGCTCGTGCTGTTCTCCGAGGCAGGTTGCCACTGGTGCGAACGCGCGCGGCAGGATTTCCTGCTGCCGATGCAGCGCAATCCGGAATACCAGGGCAAGGTGATGATGCGCGAGGTCGGGATAGGCAATCCTGCCGCTCTCGTCGATTTTTCCGGGAAGAAGACCACCCAGGCGGAATTCGCGCGCAGGCACGGCGTGAGCATGATGCCGACCGTGATCCTGATGGGCCCGCGCGGCGAGACGCTGGCCGAGCCCCTGGTCGGTTATCGCGGCGCCGATTTCTACGGCTACTTCCTCGATGAGCGCATCGCCACCGCGCTCACGCAACTGCGCGGCAAGCGCTGAGGCGCCGGACCGCGGCAGGGTCAGCCTGCCGCAAGCTCCTTCACCAGCGGCCACTGGCGCCGGCTGACGGAAAGCTTCTCGGCGCAACCCTCGAGCAGCACCAGCCAGCCCTGCTCGCCATCCTGCACCTCGGCTTTCTCAAAGCCGCGAATGCGCGACTTCGCCGCCAGGCAATTGCGGTGTATGCGCACGAAATTGTCGGCGAATTCCTGCTCCAGGTGGGCAAGCGACTCCTCCAGCAGGTACTCGTGTTCGGCCGTGCGGATGGTGACGTACTTCAACTCCGCCTTGAGGTAGATGATATCCGCCACCGGCACCAGGGTGATGCGCCCGCGCTGGGGAACCGCAAGGTGCCGGCGCGGCGCGGACTCCAGTCCCCGCAGTGTTTCGCGCCCGGGGGCCCCGATGTCGCGCGCGCGCGTAAGCGCGGCCAACAGGCGCGCGCGGCGCACCGGCTTCAACAAATAATCGAGCGCGCGCAGCTCGAACGCCTTGA
>JAENXP010000145.1 GCA_016649475.1 Burkholderiales bacterium
GCGCGCGTGCTCATGCCGGGTAACCAGGCCGAGGTGACGCCTTGGCTGCAGGCGCTGGATGTGTTCGCGCTGCCATCCTATGCCAACGAGGGTGTGCCGCAGGCGCTGATGCAGGCCATGGCCGCGGGCGTGCCGGTGATCTCCACCCCGGTGGGCAGCATAGACGAGCTGGTGCGCCGCGAAGACACCGGCCTGATGGTGCCGCCGCAGGATATCGACGCTCTGCGCGCCGCGATCGAACGCCTGCTGGGCGATCCGGCGCTCGGGGCGCGGCTGGCCGTGGCCGCCAGCGCCTGGGTGCGCGAGCGCTACTCGCGCGAGCGCATGCTCGACAGCATGGAAGCGGTGTTTCGCAGCGTGGCGGCATGATCCTGCCCGATGCGCAGGTGCTGGCTATCATCGTGGCGCGCATCGGCGATACGCTGCTGGTAACGCCCGCGCTGCGCACGCTGAGGGCGGCGATCCCGCAAGGCCGCCTGACCGTACTGGCACATCCCAAGCGCATGGAAGCATTGCAGTACCTGTCCTTTGTCGACGAACTCAAAGGCATCACCAAGACCTCGGCGCCGACCCGCGGCTGGATGGCGAAAAACCGCTATGAGCTTGCGCTGGTCTACGGCCACGACGCGGCGCTGGTGCGCTACGCCTTGCGCGCGAGCAAACGCGTCATTGCGTTTGCGCAGCGCGAGAACGAACTGAACGCGCAACTTGCGCCCGCAGTTTCCGAACCGGCCTCGCCCATGCACGCGGTCATGCATCGCGCCCTGTTGCTGGAACCGCTGGGACTTGCCGCCACCGATCTGCGCCTCGCGTGGCAGGTGAGCCCGGATGAACAGGCGTGGGCGCGCGAGTGGCGCGGCAAGCATGTTGCCGGGGGTGCGCCGGTGATCGGACTGCAGATAGCGAGCTTCGCCACCAAGTCGCATCGCGACTGGCCGGTGTCCAGCTTTCAGGCGTTGATCGCAGGCATAGCCGCAGAACATGCGGGCGCGCGTTTCGTGCTGCTGGGTGATACGGCGGCTGCGGAAAAAGCCGCGCCCCTGCTTGCCGCCTACCCGCGGCAGGCAGTGCTCGCGGCGGGCAGGCTCAGCCTGCGCCAGAGCGCGGCGCTCATGGCCGGACTCGACCTTTATATCGGGGTCGATACCGGGCCTACGCATATCGCAGGCGCGCTAGGCATACCCATGGTGGCGCTGTATCACTGCGCCTACCCGGGTCGCAACCTCCTGCCGCTGCAGCACCCGGCTTGCGTCGCGATCGAGCATCCACTCACGGGAATAAGCACAGCCGCGACGGCCACCATGGCGGACATTCCGGTAGACGCCGTATTCCAGGCCGCGATGGACCTGCTCGCGCGCGGGGGGCGCCGATGAAGCCCTGGGCGCGCCTGCTGCCTCTCGCCGTGTTTTTGTTCATTCTGCCGTTTCCGGGCACGGTGACCCTGCGTTTGCTGGCGCTCGCCGGCGGTTTGCTGGTGTGCGCATGGAGTTGGCACAGGGACGGCGTTCCGCAAATTCCGGCGCGGCTGGCACTAGTGCTCTGGGGCGGATTTGCGCTTGTGTCGCTCGCCACCGCCGTAGACCCGGCTTATTCCCTGGGCGAGATCAAGAACGAAATCGGCTACACCATGGCGGCGTACCTTGCCTTCGTCACCCTGACGCGAACGCGCGCGGATGCCGTGTTCTTGCTTGGGGCGCTGATTCTCGGCAGCCTGGCGCTGGCGGGGATCGCATTGTGGGATAACCTATCCTCGGACTTGCCGCGCTGGAATGAAGACGGGCTGGCTGGTGGCTCCGGCAGTTACAGCACCTATCTGCTTGCGCTGTTGCCGGCCCTGCTGTGGGCGGGCGGCATACTGCGGCTCCAGCATCGATGGGGACTGGTCGCGGGCCTGATCGCGCTGCAGCTGGTGGTCGCTGTGATAGCCGGGCAGCGCCAGTTCTGGCTGGTGTTTGCGCTGCAGGTGCTCGTCGGCCTGCCGCTGCTGCGCAAGCGCGGTTTTATCGAGATATCGACCTCGCGCATGCGCGCAATCGGCGTGCTTGCGGTGGTCCTGTCGGCCCTGGTCATCGTTGGTGCAACGGCAAGGCGCGACACGATCAGCCTGAGCGAGGATCCGCGCCTCAGCATGTGGCCGGGGGTCGCAGCGCGAATTCTGGAAAATCCGCTGACCGGCAAGGGGTTCGGCCGCGAGACCATGAAAAAGGCATACCCGGAACTGCGCTCGCGCAAATATCCCGAGGTCTGGCACGCGCACAATCTGTTTTTGAATTACGGCCTGTCGATGGGCCTGCCGGGGATGCTCGCGGCCCTGTATCTGTTCTTCACGCTGTTGCGCATATTCTGGAAACTGAGCCGCGCCGACGACCGCGTGATCGCCATGGCCGGCATCTGCGGCGTGTTGCTGGTCATAGCCGTGGTCGTGCGCAACCTGACCAACGATTTTTTCGTGCGCGATCTGGCCCTGCTGTTCTGGGCTATCGCGGGAATGCTGCTGGGGTATGCAACGCATGCGGAAAAAAGCGCGCAGATCGCGAAGGCGCCGGGCGCATGAAAATCTGCTTCTACAATGTGACCGCGAGTTTCATTCAGGGGGGGCTGGAAACCTATTGCTGGGAAGCGGGGCGGGCGCTGGCGCGCCGCGGGCACAGCGTGAGCATCGTCGCAGGCCTGGGCGGCGAACCGCGCCATCGGGAGGTCGAGCTGCTGCGCTTCCCGTTCCGGCGCGAGCAGCAATGGCCGGACCTGGGCACGCGCTTTCGCCGCCTGATGGAACGCCTGTCCTTCGCGCGCCATACGCTCGCGCACCTGGTGCACGCCGGCTACGATGCGGTGGTGGTGAACAAGCCTTTCGATTTTCCGATTCTGTGGCAGGCGCGGCGCCAGGGCCTCGCAGCGCAGACGATATTCCGCTCGGGCGGCACCGAGTTCTATTTCGGCGACCGGCAATTTGCCGGCAGCATCGACCATTGGCTGTCGACCAGCCGCTACAACGCGGCACAGGTAGAAGCGCGCTATCGGCGCAAGGTGGAAGTGGTGCACAACGGCGTAGACGTGGACCAGTTCAAACCGCTGGAGCGCTCGGCGCAACTGCGCCAGAGGCTGGGCCTGCCCGAGGGCGCGCGCGTGCTCGCCAGCGTCGGACGCCTGGTCGGCTGGAAGGGCTTGCGCGTGATTCTCGAATTGCTGCCGCAACTGCCGCAGGATGTGCACTATCTCGTCGCGGGCGAGGGGCCGGATGAAGCGCGGTTGCGCGAGCAGGCGGCGCAGCTGGGCCTGGGCGGGCGCGTGCATTTCTGCGGGCGCATCGTCCACGACCAGCTGCCGCAGGTTCTCGCTCAGGCGGACTTGCTGCTGCAGCCGTCCATGGGCGAAGAGTCCTTCGGCATCACCCTGGTCGAGGCGATGGCCTGCGCGCTGCCGGTGCTGGCCTCCAAGCAGGGTGGCATGACCGAGATCGTGCTGCCTGGTGTGACCGGGGAACTGCTGCCCCCGGGCGTAGTCGAGGCCTGGCGCGCAAGCATCGCGCAGCTGCTTGCGCAGCCGGACAGAAGACGAGCCCTCGGGGCGGCGGGACGCGAGCGCGTCGTCGCCGAATTCACTTGGGCCGCCAATGCCGCCCGGTTGGAGCAGTTGTTGCGGGAGCGACACTAGCCATGTGCGGCATCCTGGGTTTCGCCTCCCGCGCAGGCAGCGCATTCCGGCCCGAGCTCGGCGCCGCAGTCGAGCGCCAGCGCCACCGCGGCCCGGACGACAGCGGCGTATGGCGCGACGACTGGGCCGCGCTCGGTTTCAACCGGCTGTCCATCATCGACCTGTCACAGGCCGGGCACCAGCCGATGCAGAGTCCGGACGGCCGCTACCTCATCGTATTCAACGGCGAGATCTACAACTTCCCCGAACTGCGCGCGCAGCTGGAAGCGCAGGGGGAAACCTTCGCCGGCCATTCCGACACCGAGGTGCTGTTGCGCGTGTACATGCGCGAGGGCTTCGAGCGCTGCCTTGCGCGGCTGCGCGGCATGTTCGCTCTCGCGGTGTGGGACCGGCAGACGCGCACGCTGGCGCTGGCGCGCGACCGCCTCGGGGTGAAGCCGCTGGTCTACGCCGAAACCGGTGCCGGCTTCGCTTTTGCTTCGGAGATCGCGACGCTGTTCCAGGTACAACCCGATCTGTCGCGCGCGCCCGATTACGCCGCCATGGATCACTATCTCACCTTCCAGTACATTCCGGCGCCGCTGTCGGGTTTCCGCGCGGTGCGCAAGCTGCCGCCGGCGCACGCCATGATCGTGCGCGAGGGCAAGGTGGAACGGGTGTGGCGCTACTGGGACATCGATTTTTCGCAGCGCTCCACGCTGTCCTTCGGGGAAGCCTGCGAAGCCTTGCGCGAAAAATTTCTCGAGGCCACGCGCATCCGCCTGGTCAGCGACGTGCCGCTGGGGGCGTTTCTCTCTGGCGGCGTGGATTCGAGCATCACCGTGGCGGCGATGGCGCGCCTGGCTGCGGAGCCGGTGAAGACCTATGCCATCGGCTTCGAGGACGAGCGCTTCAACGAGCTGCCCTACGCGCGCGAAGTCGCGCGCCACCTCGGCACCGAGCACCATGAAATGACGGTGCGGCCCGCTGCGGTCGAACTGCTGCCGCAGCTGGTCGAGCATCTGGGCGAACCCATGGCCGACAATTCGCTGATGCCGACTTATTACGTGTCCGAGTTCGCGCGCAAAAGCGTCACCGTGGCGCTGACTGGAGATGGCGGCGATGAAGTGTTCGCGGGCTACCGCAGGTTCTACCATATGCGCCGCGCCGAGGCGCTGGCGCGATGGCGGCTGAAGCCGCTGTGGCGCGGCTCGCGCAGGCTGACCCTGGCGGTGGAAAACCTGACGCATCCGCGCAGAGCGCCCAGGCGTTTTCCGGCCAGCCGTGCCGACGAAATGCTGGCCATGGGCGCAGCGGCGGGCTATCAGCACCTGCTTGCGTTTTACACCGACCAGGAAAAGCGCAGTCTGATCACGCCCGAATTCGCCAGCGCCGCCGGCGCGCCTGCCACCGGCGGCTATCTGGAGCGGGCGCTGGCGCGTGCCGCCGGCGCCGACGCGCTCAACCGCTGGCTTTACGTGGACCAGTCGACCTACCTGCCCGAGGACATCCTGTTCAAGGTGGACATCGCCAGCATGGCGAACTCGCTCGAATGCCGCTCGCCTTTTCTCGATCACCAGTTGATCGAGTTTGCCTGCTCGCTGCCTGGGTCCTACAAGCTCACCAGCGGCGGCAGGCACAAGCACATCCTCAAGGAGGCATTCAAGGACTGGCTCCCGGCGGGTTTCATGCAGCGCAAGAAACAGGGTTTCTCCGTGCCGCTGGCGAACTGGGTCAGGAACGATTTCGGACCCATCCTGCGCGAGCGCCTGCTGGCGCAGAAAGCCCTGGCGCCCTGGTTCCGCCAGGACGCGGTCGAGCGCATGGTCGAGGAACATCTTTCCGGACGCGCCTCGCACAGCAATCGCCTGTGGTCGCTGCTGGTGCTGTCGCAATGGGTGGAAAGTTTCAAGGTTCCGCTGTGAGCGCAGTTCCGGAGCGTACGGTCTATCAGGTCAACCTGCAGAACGAGTTCGGCGGCGGCGAGGTGTACACGCGCTTTTTCAGCCTGGCGTTGCTCGAACTGGGATACCGGGTGGTGCTGTTTGTGAGCCGCAAGGCAGACTACTGGGAGTCGCTACTGCCGGCCGGGGTGGAACTCGTGCGCGTGGACGGTGCCGCGGAAATCCTGCGCGCGCTGCCACAGGAAAAGTCGCTGCTCGTAACGCAAACGGCGCTGGACGCTGCGGCGGCGCAATGGGTGGCCGAGCGCCATGCGCTGTGCGGCTTCGTCCACATGCCCCTGTATGAACGCGACCCGGCGGGATTCAGGCACTATCATTTGCTGCTGGCGGTATCCCGGCATGTGCTCGACAGCGTCAGGGGGCGTGGATACGGCAGTGTCTACTCCGAGCCCATGTACGGCGTGGCCGACCCGCGGCGCGGCGCAGCCGCCGGCACCCTGGCCGCGCGCTCGGAATACGACTGGGACCGGCGCAAGCTGCGCGACCGCCTGCTCGGTTTGACCGAGCCACTGTGGCGCATGGCGCGTCCGGCGACCGGGTTCGCGAAACGACCGGCGCTCACCCTGGGCATCGTTTCGCGCCTGACGCCGATCAAACAGTTTCCGCTGATGCTCGGCCTGCTCGCGCCGGTGATCGCCCGCTTCCCGCAGCTCAACCTGGAGATTTTCGGCAGCGGCGGCTACGCCTCGGTGCGCGATCTGCGCGCCAGCCTCGCGCCCATTGCGAAACAGGCGCGCTTCTGGGGACACCAGCCGGACGTGGCCGCGGTCTACGCGCAGCTCGACTACGTCTGTCTCTTATACACATCTGA
>JAENXP010000231.1 GCA_016649475.1 Burkholderiales bacterium
ATCACCACCCTGCTCAAGGACCCGGTCGGATTTCGCGTCACCATCAACGAATTCGTGCACCGCTACACCGGCGCCAAAATAGACAAGATCGCGGGCATCGAGTCGCGCGGCTTCATCATCGGCGCGGCGCTGGCGTTTCAGCTGGGGGTCGGGTTCGTGCCGATACGCAAGAAGGGCAAGCTGCCGGCCGCGACCGTGGGACACGACTACGAACTGGAATACGGCTTCGATCGCATCGAGCTGCATGTGGACGCGATCGCCAAGGGCGAGCGCGTGCTGCTGGTGGACGACCTGATCGCCACCGGGGGCACGGCCGAGGCGGCGATCAAGCTGATCGAAAAAATGGGCGGCAAGGTCGTCGAAGTCTGCGCCGTGATCGATCTGCCCGACCTCGGCGGGAGCAAGCGCCTGCAAAAACTCAAGCACAAAGTGTTCACCTTGTGCGAGTTCGAGGGCGACTGAGCCCGGCGCGGTAGGACCTCAGGCGCAGCAGGCGGCGCGCTCGGGCTTTTTCGCGCGCACGAAGGCGCTCATGAATTTTCCGTCGACCTGGGAGGCGATCGCGTCCACGTCTATGCCCTGGCCGGCGAGAAACTGGCGCGCGTCCTCGACCTGGTAGATGCGCGTGGGTTCGAGCTCGATGTCCTCGAAGCCCGCCGCGGCGAGCTTCGCCCGGTATTCGGAATCGCGCAGGGCGCCGGCGATGCAGCCTATCCATAGTTCGACGCGCCTGCGGATTGCATCCGGAATCTCGGCGGTGACGACGACGTCGGAGACGGCGAAGCGGCCGCCGGGCTTGAGCACCCGGAACGCTTCGCGCAGCACCCGGTCCTTGTCCGAGGACAGGTTGATCACGCAATTGGAAATGATCACGTCGACCGAGTCGTCCGGCAGCGGAATGTTCTCGATTTCACCCTTGAGGAATTCGACATTGTCGATGCCGGCCTGCTTCTGGTTGGCGCGCGCCAGCGCCAGCATTTCGTCGGTCATGTCCAGACCGTAGGCTTTTCCCGCCGGGCCGACGCGCCTGGCCGAGAGCAGCACGTCGATGCCGCCGCCCGAGCCCAGGTCGAGCACGGTCTCGCCTGGATTCAACTGCGCCAGCGCCGTCGGATTGCCGCAGCCCAGCGAGGCCTGCATGGCCTGTTGCGGCACTTCGCCGCCCTGCTCGGTGCTGTAGAGATTGGAAGTGATCGGGTCGCAACCGGCTACCGACGCACGGCTGCTGCCGCAGCAGGCGGAGCCTGCGCCCTGAACCCGCAGCGCGGCTTCGCCGTATTTCTGTTTCACGACTTCACGGATGTTTTCGGCGCTCATTCGCATGCTCCTTCTTTATCGATCGGTTTAAATGCCGCGCTCGTACCAGCCGCGCGTGGAGTTGACCACCTTGACTACGAGTAGCATCACCGGCACCTCGATCAGCACGCCGACCACCGTGGCGAGTGCCGCGCCGGAATTGAAGCCGAACAGGCTGATGGCCGCCGCCACGGCCAGTTCGAAAAAGTTGGACGCGCCGATCAGCGCCGAGGGGCAGGCGACATTGTGCTTTTCGCCGACTGCGCGGTTGAGCCAGTAGGCCAGCGCGGAATTGAAGAACACCTGGATCAGGATCGGCAGCGCCAGCATGGCGATGATCAGCGGCTGCCTGAGTATGGCTGCGCCCTGGAACGCGAACAACAGCACCAGCGTCAGCAGCAGCGCCGCGACGGAATAGGGGCCGATCGCCGCCAGAACGCGCTGGAATTGCGCCTCGCCCCCGGCCAGCAGCCGCTTGCGCCAGAGTTGCGCCAGGATCACCGGAATGACGATGTAGAGCACCACCGAGGTGAACAACGTGTCCCAGGGCACGCTGATCGAGGCCATGCCGAGCAACAGGGCGACGATGGGCGCGAAGGCGAAAATCATGATGGTATCGTTCAATGCCACCTGCGACAGGGTGAAGTAGGGATCGCCGTCGGAGAGCCTGCTCCAGACGAATACCATGGCGGTGCAGGGTGCGGCCGCCAGCAGGATCAGGCCTGCGACGTAGCTGTCGATCTGGTCGGCCGGCAGATAGGGCGCGAAAACCTGGCGCACGAAAATCCAGGCGAGCAGGGCCATGGAGAAGGGTTTCACCGCCCAGTTGACGAACAGCGTCACGCCTATGCCCTTCCAGTGATCCTTGACCTGGTGCAGGGCGCCGAAGTCGATGCGCAGCAGCATGGGAATGATCATCACCCAGATGAGCAGGCCGACCGGAATGTTCACCCGGGCGAGTTCCATTCTGCCTATCGCCTGGAACACTCCGGGCAGCACCTGGCCCAGCGCGACGCCGATCAGGATGCACAGGAACACCCATACCGTGAGATAGCGCTCGAACACGCTCATGGATGCGCCGCCGGTTTTGCTGCCTCCACTCATTCGCTATTCTTCCTGCCCGCGTTGAATGCGCGGAAACGACGGTCCCCAATGCCGTTGAGCAGGGCTTCGGCGAGTATGCTGCGCGCCGAGTTGCCGGTGCACAGGAAGAGGACATTGAATATGCGTTCGCTCATGCAGGGTACCAGTGGAATCAGCGGGCGGATGCGGCCCGCCGCCGCTTGGGCGCGGCTGTCGCAGCTTTGGCGTCGGGCAGGCATTGCGCGCCCTGGCAGCAGTTGTCGGTGAGAAATGCGAGCAGCGCGTCCATCACCGCGTAGTCGGCGACGTAGAAAATGAAGCGACCTTCCTGGCGCCCGCGGATCAAGCCGACGCGGCTCAAGTGGGCTAGGTGAAAGGACAAGGTCGCCGGCGCGAGCGCCAGTTTCTCGCAGATCAGGCCGGCGTTGACACCCTGCGGCCCGGCCTGCACCAGCAGGCGAAAGATCGCGAGCCGGGTGTCGTGGCCTAGCGCGGCGAGCGCCTTGCTTGCGGGTGCAATTTCCATATTTCGAGTATTGTCGAAATAACGTGCGATGTCAAGCGGCTCGCCGCTCGCACCGGAGGCGCTGGCATCGGTGCTGTTCGCAGGTGGCATAATGAGGCTGCGCTCGACCGCGCGCGGACCGGGGCTGGATGCGGATTACTTCAGTGGCGCCAGGCAAGAGATAAAGAGGCTATGAAAGCCATACGCAAAATGGCCCTGCTTTCGATCGCCACCTCGATCGGCACGCTCGCCCTGAAGTTCGGCGCGTATTTTCTGACGGACTCGGTGAGCCTGCTGTCCGACGCGCTCGAGGCGCTGGTCAATCTCGCCGCCGGCCTGGTCGCACTTACCGCGCTCACCATCGCCGAGCAGCCGGCCGACGATCGCCACACCTACGGTC
This sequence comes from Burkholderiales bacterium, assembly GCA_016649475.1. GTDB lineage: Bacteria > Pseudomonadota > Gammaproteobacteria > Burkholderiales > SG8-39 > 2-12-FULL-64-23. The sequence goes on from JAENXP010000231.1 coordinate 3,285, forward strand.
ATGACAAGGCCGAATATTTTTCGATCGGGGTCGAAGGCACGCTGATCCTGTTTGCCGCCGGTTCGATCATCTACGCCGGATGGAGCCGCTTCATGCATCCGGTGCTTCCGGACAACCTCGGCTGGGGAATATTCGTGGGACTGCTTGCCGCGGCAATGAACTTCGCGGCGGCCCGCACCATGCTCAAGGTCGCAGCGAAGCATGACAGCGTCACCATCGAGGCCGACGCCAAGCACCTGTTGACCGATGTGTGGACCTCGGCCGGCGTGCTCGGCGGCCTGTTGATCATCGTATTCATGCCAGAATGGAAAATCCTCGATCCGCTGATCGCGATCGCCGTCGGCTTGCACATCGTCGTCACCGGCGTGGATTTGCTGCGCCGCTCCATCGACGGCCTCATGGATGCGGCCCTGTCGCCCGAGGAAATCGGCATAACCGAGGAACTCATCCGGACAGGGCTGCCCGAGGGGGTGAGTTTTCATGCGCTGCGCACGCGCAAGGCAGGTGCCACGCGCTTTATCGATTTTCACCTGCTCTTGCCCGGGGAAACCAGCGTGCGCGAATCCCACGCCCTGTGCGACCGGCTGGAGGAATCGATCGCGAGTCATCTGGCCAGGGCGTCGGTCACCATTCACGTCGAACCGCTGGAGGCGCACGATACGCAGGCGCGATCGCCGTGATTCGAGTTGCGCGTCAGGAGTAAAAATGAAATACAAGGACTACTACCAGATCCTCGGGGTCGAACGCGACGCCGACACCGACGCGATCAAGAAGGCCTACCGCAGACTCGCGCACAAGTATCACCCGGACGTGTCGAAAGATCCCGCCGGCGAGGAAAAATTCAAGGAGATCGCCGACGCCTACCAGACGCTCAAGGATCCGGAAAAGCGCGCTGCCTACGACCAGCTCGGTCAACATCGGCCGGGACAGGAATTTCAGCCGCCTCCGGACTGGGGCAAGCAGTTTGGAGATACGCAGTTCTCGTTCGACGACGTCGACCTCGCGGACCTGTTCGCCGGGCTTTCGGGGCACAGGCCGCATGCGGGGCGGCAGGGCGGCGAGTTCAAGATGCCCGGCCAGGATTACGAGGTCACGGCGCACATCACTTTGGACGAAGCCAGTCGCGGCACCACGGTCGAGCTCGATCTCACCGTTCCGGAATACGACGCGCGCGGCCGCCTGCACCGCGTCGAGCGATCCTTCAAGGCGCGCATTCCCAAAGGCGCCACCGACGGACAGAGACTGCGGCTGCGCGGCAAGGGCGGGAAGGGCACGGGCGGCGGGCCCGACGGAGACTTGTATCTGAATATCGCATTGCACCCGCACGCGATCTACCGGGTCAGCGGTCACGACCTGTACCTGGACCTGCCCCTGACACCATGGGAAGCCGCGCTCGGCGCCGTGGTCGAAGTGCCTACGCTGGTCGGCCCGGTCCATCTAAAAGTGCCGCCGGGAACGCACGCCGGGCAGAAACTGCGGCTCGCAAAGCGCGGACTGCCGAGACCGGGTGCAGGGGAGGGCGACTTGTACGCCATCGTGCAGATCGTGGTGCCCACGGTGCTGAGCGAGCGCGAGCGGGCCTTGTTCAAGGAACTGGCGGATGGCTCGACTTTCAATCCGCGCGGACATTTCGAACAGGAGATCAGACATGAAGCTTGAGCAAGCCGATGAAATGTGGCTGGACGCCCATTGCGAGTGTTCGATTGCCGAGCTGCGGCGTGTTTCCGGCATGTCGGAAGCCGAATTGCGCGAGCTGGTAGATTACGGCGCGCTCGCGCCGATCAATCCGCAGGATGCCGAATGGGCCTTCAGCGGCGATATCGTGCTTACGGTGCAGGCTGCGGTTCGATTGCGCGATGACCTGGAGCTGGACGCGCAGGCCCTTGCCCTGACGCTTACACTGATCAAACGCATACGCGAGCTCGAGGCGCAGATCGGCGATTTGCGTGCGCAGCTGCCGCGCCCTAAGCC
>JAENXP010000414.1 GCA_016649475.1 Burkholderiales bacterium
CAATTGCTTTTTCCAGAAATATGCGGACGGAACCTGGGTCGTCGCGGACCCGGTGATCAAAGATCCCAAGGACATATACGGCAAGGACAAGCACAAATGAGTGACATACTCGAACGTCTGGCCGACACGATAGATGCGCGCAAGGGCGGTGACGCAGATGCATCCTACGTTTCGCGCCTGCTCGCGCGCGGCGAAGACGCGATTCTGAAAAAGATCGGCGAGGAGGCCACCGAGACGGTAATGGCGGCCAAGGACGGGGACAGGCTGCGCATCGTCGGCGAGACCGCCGACCTGTGGTTTCACTGTCTGGTCATGCTGTCGCACTACGGCCTGCGGCCCACCGACGTGCTGTTCGAACTAAAACGCCGCGAGGGCATTTCCGGAATCGACGAGAAGGCAGCGCGGGCCGCAAGTCCGCGCGTCGAGGCCGAGCGCAAATAGAAGGCTGTTTCGGAATCATCGAAATGCCGCCCGAATTTCTTGGGGGCACGAGTGGTTTCTCCGCATTTTTTCTACAAGCTCTAGGGGGCTAGCTTGGACGACTGCATTTTCTGCAAGATCATCGACGGAAAGATTCCATGCAACAAGGTATTCGAAGACGAGGATATTCTTGCCTTCCATGACATTCAGCCGGTAGCGCCGGTGCATTTCATGGTCATTCCGAAGCTGCACATCGCATCATTGGCGCAGGTCGAGCTCGGTCACCAGATGCTGCTAGGCAAAATGCTGGCGCTGGCGTCGAAGCTGGCCGTCGAGCAGGGTTGCTCGGACGGTTGGCGCACCGTGATCAACACTGGGCGCGTCGGTCGCCAAGAGGTGTATCATTTACACATGCACATCATCGGGGGCAAGGAGGTTCTGCCGGGGATGATAAAACGTTAGAGGAGTAAATCCATGGGTTCATTCAGCATTTGGCATTGGCTGATAGTTCTGGTTATCGTCATGCTGGTATTCGGTACCAAGAAATTGCGCAACATCGGCTCTGACCTGGGCGGTGCGGTGAAGGGGTTCAAGGAGGGAATGAAGGAGGGCGCCTCCGATACGCCGGACGCCGCCGACACTACGAAGAAGGCGGAAGGCAACATAATCGAGGGCGAAATAAAGGAAAAATCCAAGAGCGCATAAGCCGCGGTGATTCTGGCGCGGGGCGCCGTTCCCCGTGCTGCCGTTTTTCCTTCTGCCACCCCCCTTACCCCTCAAATGTTCGATATCGGATTTTCCGAGTTGTTGGCCGTTGCCCTGGTGGCGCTGATCGTAATCGGTCCGGAGCGCTTGCCCAGGCTCGCACGTACGCTCGGCGCCCTGTTGGGCCGTGCACAGCGCTACGTCAACGACGTGAAGGCCGATATCCAGCGCGAAGTCGATCTGGACGAGATGAAAGAACTGAAATCGACCTTCCAGGATGCGGCAAAATCGGTGGAGAAGTCGGTGACTCAGTTAGGGCAGGATTTTCAGGCGACCGGGGAGTCACTGAATCAAAGTATCTCCGGGGCTGCGCAAGCCAAGGCCGAAGCGGCTGCGGAAAATCACCTGGCCGCCGGCGAGACCCCCGCCGCTTCGCCGCAGATGGATCTGGGGCTGGAAAGAAAACCGGCAGCCGACGCGACGGCGGCGGCACCTAAGGCCTGAACTTCGATGACGGTACAGGAAACGTTTATTTCCCACCTGGTCGAGCTGCGCGACCGGCTGTTGCGTTCGATTTACGTCGTGCTCGGCGTGTTCACGCTGCTCTGGTTCTGGCCCGGCCTGGCCGAAATCTACGATCTCCTGGCGCTGCCGATGATGCGTACCCTGCCCGAAGGCACGCACATGATCGCCACCGGTGTGATCACGCCTTTTCTGGTTCCGCTCAAAGTCGGACTGATGGCCGCGTTCCTGCTGGCGCTGCCCTATGTTCTGTATCAGGTCTGGGGTTTCATCGCGCCGGGCCTTTATTCCCATGAAAAGCGCTTCGCCCTGCCGCTGGTGTTCGGCAGCACGCTGTTGTTCCTGTCCGGGGTCATGTATTGCTATTTCGTGGTGTTCAACTGGGTGTTTCGCTTCATCATACAGTTCGCGCCCAAGAGCATTACGCCCGCGCCTGACATCGAAGCCTACCTGAGTTTCGTGCTCACCATGTTCGTGGCCTTCGGCCTCGCCTTCGAGATTCCGCTGGTCGAGGTCGTGCTGGTGCAAACCGGCGCGATCACGGTGGCGAAGCTCAAGGACATTCGCCCCTACGTGATCGTCGGCGCTTTCGTCGTGGCCGCGGTCGTCACGCCTCCGGACGTGGTTTCGCAGCTGCTGCTGGCGATCCCGATGTGCCTGTTGTACGAATGCGGCATTCTACTGGCGCAGTTGATGCAGCGGTTTTTCAGCAAGCGCGCGGCCAAGGAGGAGGAAGCCGCGGCGCAAGCGACCGAGCAACTGGATATGGCGGAAGGCGAACCGAAGCAGGGCGAATAATCGGGGCGCCGTGGCGGCGCCGGGCGCGCACCGCACAGGGCGCCCGTTGGCCGCGCCGGGCATTCGGACGGAATCCGATGTTTCCAACAGAGCGAAAGGCGACTCCGGTAGAATTCCGGGCGGGGTGGAACTGCCGCGCACGCGGCGCCGATTAATGCGATACCAAGGAGATGTCATGCAGCTAAAACGCGCCATCATTGCCGGATTCACGCTGGCGCTGTGCGCCGGGATTTCCCTGACTGCGTCGGCGCAGGACATCAAAATCGCCCACGTCCACAGCAAAACGGGCGCGCTGGAGGCCTATGCCAAACAGACCCAGATCGGCCTGATGCTGGGGCTGGAGTATGCGACGAACGGCACCATGGCGGTCAACGGGCACAAGCTCGTCGTGATCGAGAAGGACGATCAGGGCAAGCCCGACGTCGGCAAGTCTTTGCTCGCTTCGGCCTTTGCCGACGACAAGGCGGACATCGCAATCGGACCGACGAGTTCGGGCGTGGCGCTGGCAATGCTGCCGGTGGCCGAGGAATACAAGAAGATCCTGCTGGTGGAGCCGGCGGTGGCCGATTCGATCACCGGCGCAAAATGGAACCGTTATATCTTCCGCACCGGGCGCAATTCTTCGCAGGATGCGATTTCGAACGCGGTTGCGCTGGACAAGGACGGTGTGTCGGTCGCGACGCTGGCGCAGGACTACGCGTTCGGCCGCGACGGCGTCAAAGCATTCAAGGACGCGCTGAAGCACGCCAAGATCGTGCACGAGGAATATCTGCCGACCAGCACCACCGATTTCACCGCGGGGGCGCAGCGCCTGTTCGACTCGCTCAAGGACAAGCCGGGTCGCAAGGTCATATTCATCATCTGGGCCGGCGCCGGCAACCCGTTCAAGATTGCGGATCTCGATCCCAAGCGCTATGGCATCGAGATCGCGACCGGGGGCAACATCCTGCCGGCGATGGCCGCGTACAAGAATTTTCCCGGGATGGAGGGCGCGACTTATTACTACTTCGGCATTCCCAAGAACCCGGTGAACGAGTGGCTGGTGGCGGAACATTACAAAAAGTACCAGGCGCCGCCCGACTTCTTCACCGCGGGC
>JAENXP010000802.1 GCA_016649475.1 Burkholderiales bacterium
ACTTGCGCTGCAGCAGCAAACCGGCGTGAGTCGAACTGCTCAGTGGCTGCGGCTTGGCGGCAGTGTTTAGCAAGGGCGCGGCAGTTCTCATTTCCTGATCTCCGTGCCGATACCCTGCGCTACGTTCTCACCCACACGCCGCGGCTTCGCGCCTTGCTCGAATTGCACGCTACCCACTTGAACACGGGGAACATCTCCCAACGCTCGAAAATTGGAAAGAGTCTGTCGATCGGCGAATACGCGCGACAGTTCATGCTGCAGACCCGCAGCAATGGCATGTCTGTCTTCATGGCGAAAGCCCTTCAGCACCAAACGATCGATGTGGACGACCACGCGCTTCATACCCATCCCCGCGTTTCTGCATCGCTCAGAGGACGCTCACGCTTGCTAGCCTCAAAGTGCGCGGCGTGCAGTAGATGCGCCATCGAAACGGGTTCTTCAAGCTCGGCCGCGCGGAACGCGGCGTTGATCGCAATGTTGCGGATGCTGCCGCCGGTGGCGTTGAGGCGCGCGAGTTTTCCGTTGTCGACCGCACCGAGCGGCGTGCGCGCGGGAAATGCGCTGCGCCAGATCGCTTCACGCAGTGCCTGGTCCGGAAACGGAAAGTGCACGACGAAGCGCAGGCGGCGCTGGAACGCCGTATCCAGCGCGTTCTTGAGATTGGTGGTGAGGATCGCGAGTCCCCGATACGCTTCCATGCGCTGCAAGAGGTAGCTCACTTCGATATTGGCGTAGCGGTCATGGCTGTCCTTGACTTCGCTGCGCTTGCCGAACAGCGCATCGGCTTCGTCGAACAGCAGGATCGCGCCGCTGTCTTCCGCAGCATCGAAAATGCGGCGCAGGTTCTTTTCCGTTTCGCCGATGTATTTGCTTACCACCGCCGACAAATCGATGCGGTACAGATCGAGCTGCAGTTCACGTGCCAGCACCTCGGCGGCCATTGTCTTGCCGGTGCCGCTTTCGCCCGCGAACAACGCGCTGATGCCCAGGCCACGGGCGCCCTTGTCGGCGAACCCCCATTCGCCGTGAACCCTGAGCCGGTTGCGCACGTGGGCGCCGATCTGGCGCAGCATGGCCGATTGCACCTCGGGCAGGATGAGGTCATCCCAGCCGGCAACCGATTCGATACGCTGCGCCAGTTCATCGAGCCTCGAGCGCCCCAAGATGCGGCAGGCTGACCACATCACACGGTCGGGCTGATCGCTTGCGGCCAGTATGGGCACGAGTTGTACGCCCTCGGCCTGGATGGTGCGGGCACTCAGTTTGAATTGGCCGGCAATGCCGTCGAGGGCGCCATTGAGTCCGATTGCGCCTGCGCCGAGGGCCTGCTGCCACAAACGTTTCTGTTCGACCGGGTCGGGCTTATCGACGCTGAAGCGCAGGGTGGGACGTTCGAGCGGCTGCGGCTGGCTGGCGCTGACGAAAACCAGGCCGCGAAACTGCTCGATGAATCGGACGGCTGCGGCTGGCAGGGGATCATCGGCGCAGCTCACCAGCAACGTGCCACCAAGCAACATTGCTTCGCGTTCCCACAGTGTGGCCAAGGCTTCTATCTCAGCATGGCCGGTAGGCACGTCACCCGCACGCAGGACGTACAGCGTAAGACCGAGCGCTGCCGTGATCTCCGCGGCCACATCGCCCTGCCCCAGTATATCGTCGCCCACCAGCCAAACGAGTGGCGCA
>JAENXP010000616.1 GCA_016649475.1 Burkholderiales bacterium
AAGGTGGTCGGCGAGACGATCCACACGCGCCTCGCGTTGGCGTATTCCACCACCTCGGCGTGATAGGCGTGGATCTCCGCGAACACGGCTTCGGCCGGCACGAACATCACCGCGCCGTCGGAGGTCTCGTTGGCGATGATGTATTTCGAGGCGATCGCATCGACGTGCTTCTTGATGTCCGAACGAAACGCCTTTTGCGCCAGGCCGCGGTCCACCTCGTTCGTGCCGGCCTCGAACATGCGGTGATAGTTCTCCAGCGGGAACTTCGAATCGACCGCCACCAGGCCCGTGGGCGCCGGGAGCTTGAGCACGCAATCGGCGCGTGTGCCGTTCGACAGCGTGTACTGCAGCTCGAACCCGCCCGGGGGCATGACGTTGCGCACCAGCGCCTCCAGCTGCACTTCGCCGAACGCGCCGCGCGATTTCTTGTCGCCCAACAATTCCTGCAGGCTGATCACGCTGCCCGTGAGGCTGTCTATTTTCTTCTGCGCCTCGTCGATGGTGGCGAGGCGCTGCATCACGTTGACGAAAGTCTCGTTGGTTTTTTTGAAGCCTTCGTCGAGGCGCTCGCTCACTTTGCCCGAAATCTGCTCCAGGCGCTGGTCGATCTTGGCATTGAGCTGGTCGGTGGTCTGCGCCAGCTGCAGAATCATCGCTTCGCGGCTCTGCCCCAGGTTCTCGGACAAATTCAGCTTCAGTGCATGCAGCGTGTCGCGGGTCTGCTTGAGTTCCTCGGCCAGGGTGCCGCGCATGCGCTCCGAGGACTCGCTGAAATTCGCGCCCAGGCGGTCGCCCTGCCGCGTGAGGCCGCCGTGCAGGTCGGTGAGCATGGCGCGGTGCTTTTCTTCCAGGCCCTGCGCCATGCCCATGGGCAATTCTTCCACCTTGCGGCTCACGGCTGCCACGCGCCAGGCGAGCCAGCCGGCGACGAGGAGCAGCAGAACCGAGAGAACGACGAGGATTTCGAGCATGGGCCAAAGTATAGCCCAAGCGGCAGGTGTCGCCTGAGCCGCAGAAGCGCAGCGCGCGTTAGAATGGCGCTCGCCATGTTGCACTATCCTCCCAAGAACTGGCCGCCCGAGCATCTGCCGCGACTGCGCCGCGAAGCGCATTTCGGGCGCGTGTTCAATTGCTTTGCCGAGCGCCCGGCGCAGCTGAACGCGATGTTCGCGCATACCCTGTCGCTGCATGCCGCTCGCGAGGCGCTGGTATGCGCGGATCAGCGCATCAGCTATGCCGAGCTGGACCAGACCACGGTGCGAGTGGCCGCGGGAATGGCGCGTGACGGCTTATGCGCAGGCGATCGCATTGCCATCCTTTGCGCCAACACGCCCGAGTTCGTCTATGCCCTGCTGGCCGCATTCCGCCTGGGCGCGATCGCGGTGCCGATCAACGTGCGCGAGCAAAAGCCCGGCATCGCCTACATGCTGCAACAATGCGGCGCCCGCGCCATGGTGTTCGACGCCGATCTGGCGCACCGGATCCCGGCGCCGGAGGAGGCGCCGCAGCTGGCCCTGCGCTATGCGGTGGGCGGGGAAGCGCCGCATGCCCGGCCGTTGATGCCGCAGGAACCGGCGCCCGCCATCGCCGCCGCTGTCCCGAGCGAGGACGAAACTGCGGTGATCGTCTACACCTCGGGCACCACCGGGCACCCGAAAGGGGCGATGCTCACCCATCTGAACCTGATCCATTCGGTAATGCATTTCGAGCACTGCATGGAACTCGGTCCCGGCGATCGATCTCTGCTGGCCGTGCCGGCGAGCCATGTCACCGGCCTGGTCGCGGTGATCCTCGCCATGCTGCGGGTGGGCGCTTGCGTGCTCATGCTGCGCGAATTCAAGGCCCGGCCGTTTCTCGAACTCGCGAGCCGCGAGCACATGACCCATACCCTGGTGGTTCCGGCCATTTACAATCTGTGCCTGCGCGAGCCCGACTTCGAACGCCACGATCTGAGGCATTGGCGCATCGGCGGCTTCGGCGGCGCGCCCATGCCCGAGGGCACCATCAAAGCGCTGGCAGCAAAACTGCCGCGACTGACTCCGGTCAACGCCTATGGCGCCACCGAAACCACTTCACCCGCCACCAGCATGCCGCTGGGACGGCAGCCCGACCACCTCGATAGCGTCGGCGCGGTCGTGCCCTGCGGTGAACTGCGCGTGATGGACGACGCCGGGCGCGAGGTGGCGCCGGGGGAGGCAGGGGAAATCTGGATCGCCGGACCGATGGTGGTGCCCGGATACTGGGACGATGCAGCCGCCACGGGACGCGAATTCTACGGCGGCTACTGGAAATCCGGAGACATAGGATCGATCGACGCCGAGGGC
>JAENXP010000179.1 GCA_016649475.1 Burkholderiales bacterium
TACGCATCGTGGCTTGTATCACCGCCAGATACAGACGCAGGATGCGATCCTCGTCCAGATTGGCGACTGCCTCGAACATGGAGTTGATTTCCGCAACCAGCGCTGCGGCATGTTCTTCCCGTTGCGATTCCCTGGCCGGATCGAAATGGGCCATGAACAGTTCCACCAGCTTGCGCGCGACACCGGCATGGGTCGTCAGTGTCTGCGCCATGTAGACCTGACTGAAAGCAAACCCGGCCTGCTTCAGGTACTTGGCGTAGGCGCGCAGCAGTGCCACTTCGCGCCAGTACATCCGCGCAGACAGAATCAGCCGGTTGAAGTCGTCGTTTTCCGCCTCGCCGCGCCAGATGCGCAGGAAACCCTCTTCAAATATTCCGCGTACGCTGTCCAGATCCAGGTTCGCTGCGCCGGATAAGCTCAGGCCGAAATCGTGCAGCCACACCGTCTGGCCGTCCTCGCGCTCGATCTCGTAGGGCCGCTCTTCCAGAACCTTCACACCCATGAGTTCCAGCATGGGCAGGGACGTCGAAAGCGGCACGGGCTCCGCGTTGCGCATGATCTTGAAGCGCAGGTTGCCCGTGCGCGCATCCACGGGCTGATACAAGTTCATTGCGAGCGTGTCTAGCCCGGTCAGGGATTCCATCAAGCCGATGTCGCCGACGGCGGCGCGCGCCGAATAGTCCTCCCGGTAGCCCGCGGGGAAAGCCGACTTGTAGCCGGAGTGAAGCAGGTTCCCGCGCTCCTCGCCCCATCGTTCCAGCAGTGCGTCCCACAGTTCGTCGTCCCAGCGTCGCGAGACTTTTGCCAGGCGCTGTTCGAGTTCGAGCGCATCGAACTCAGGTACCGTGCCCGGACTTACGTGCACCACCACCAGCACGCGCGCCAGCGCCGACTCCGACAATTGGACGAAGAATTCGGCTGAAGTTCCGTTCAGTGCCTGAACCAGGACTTCCTGCATGCGCTGGCGCAGCGCCGAGTCGAAGTTCTCCCTGGGCGTATAGATCAGACAGGAATAGAAGCGGCAGAACGCGTCGCGCCGTATGAACAGCCGCGTCCTCTGGCGTTCCCCCAGGCCCAGTATCCCCATGGCTATCGGATATAGCTCGTCTACGTCCACCTGCAGCAGTTCGTCGCGCGGATACTGTTCGAGTATGGTCTGCAGCGCCTTGTCGGCATTGCTCTTGGGCCGGAAACCGGCGCACTTCATCACGCTGGACACTTTCTTTCGCAGCAGCGGGATATCGGCAGGATTGGCGTTATACGCAGTGGAGGTAAGCAGGCCGAGGAAGCGGCGCTCGCCGATCACTTCGCCGTCGGGACCAAAGCGTTTGACGCCGATGTAGTCAAGGTAACCCGGCCTGTGCACGGTCGAGCGCGAGTTGGTTTTGGTGAGCACCAGCAGGCGCTTTTGCCGCGCAATCGCCCTCACCTCGGGAAGCAGCGAAGCAAAGGATACGATCCGTTCCCTGCCGGTCTCGCGCAGGATGCCGACTCCGGATGCGGCAACGATGCGCATCAGCTCCTCGCCGTTTTCGTGCACAAACTGGTACTCGCGGTAGCCGAGCAGGGTAAAGTTGTCCGCGGCGATCCAGCGCAGGAACGCACAGTTCTCGGCGGTATCGGCAGGGTCTTGCGCAGGCGGGTTGCGCTCGATGTCGGCAATGATCTCCGCCAGGCGCTGCTTCATCAAGGGCCAGTCTTCCACCGCGGCACGCACATCGCCGAGGACGCGTTCCAGACCCTGGCGCAGCGCTTCCAGATGCTCGACCCGGGTGCGCCGGTCGACCTCCACATGGATGATCGATTCATACTTCCCCGGGGCATCGTCTCGGTCTTCGGATATCTCCTGCAGGAATCCCCCGGCATCGCGCACGAACTTCATGATCGGGTGAATGATCAGATGCGGAGTCAGTCCCTGGCGGTTTACTTCCATGGTGATCGAATCCACCAGGAACGGCATGTCAACACTGACTATTTCGATCGCGGTGTGCGTGGATTGCCAGCCCTGCTCCTCGGGCCGCGGGTTGTAAACCCGTATAGAGGGCTTGCCGGGCAAGTATTGACGGGCATAGCGCCAGTGGGACAAAGCCGCACCGCACAAGTCCCGCGCCGTGCGTCCAGCCAAATCCTCGGCGGCGGCTTGCGCATAGTAGCGCCGCGCAAATTCCTCGGCCATGGGCACATCCCCGGTTGGAACCTGACCTGTTATCAGGTCAATCACTGAAGCGAGTAGATCCGCCCTGGATCGTTCAAATGAATTCGACATGGTTTTTCCCCTGGGGCTAACGGCGCGGTCTGAACTTGCAGCAAGTAGGCGGGCTTGGGCCGATCCAGGCCAGAAGTACCCGGTATTGAATGTCTTATCTTAGCAAGGTCGGCGCGCTGACGCAGGTCCCATTGCGAAAGTATTGCCTAGCAACAGCGGCGGCCGATCGCGCGTTTGCAGCAATACGCGGTAACCCATCCCCTCAAGCTCCGCTGAATCGGGACGCGACGGAACTTTATTCGTTCCGGGTTCCGCTTCGGGCTACCAAGGTAGAATAGTTTCGTTCGCGCGCCCCCTTGGTTCACAGACTTGACGACACCGCTGAAAAAAGAACCCGAATCCGCCAGGCCGAATCCGCGCACTACGACGGCCTTGCATACCGACATCCCGGCACGCCTCGACCGGCTGCCCTGGAGCCGCTTCCATTGGCTGCTGGTGTTCGCACTGGGCGCGAGCTGGGCCATCGATGGCCTAGAGGTGACGCTCAAGGGAGCGGTCAGCGGCGTCCTGCAGGACTCCGCCACGCTGCATTTGAGCAGCGCCGAAATCGGCGCACTGGCCTCGTTTTATCTTATTGGCGCCGTCGCAGGCGCGCTGATCTGCGGCTGGCTGACCGACCGCCATGGCCGCGCCAAGCTGTTTTTCATCACCCTCGCGATCTATCTTACGGGGACACTGCTGACCGCCTTCTCCTGGGATTTCGTCAGCATCGCAGCCTTTCGCTGCCTAACCGGCTTTGGCATCGGCGGCGAGTACGCGGCCATCAACTCGGCCATCGATGAACTTATCCCTGCACGCCTGCGCGGCCGCGTGAGTCTGATTATCAACGGCAGCTTCTGGCTGGGGGCCATCCTCGGCTCCGGCGCCACGGTGGTGCTGCTCGATCCGTCCATCTTCGCGGTCGATACCGGCTGGAGGGTCGGGTTCGGCGTCGGCGCCCTGCTCGGCTTCCTGGTGTTGTTCGCACGCGCCTTCATCCCGGAAAGCCCGCGCTGGCTCAGCATTCACGGCCGCCACGAGCATGCAGAGCGGGCCATGACCGAGATCGAAACACGCGTGGCGCGGCAAACCGGTGCGGCACTGGCACCGGTGACGGAGTCCCTTGTGATCCATCCACGCAGCCGTTTTGGCTTTCGTATCATCTTCTCTACCCTGTTCGGCAAATACCGCAGCCGCGCGCTGCTCTGCTTCGTCCTCATCGCCTCGCAGGCGTTTCTATACAACGCAATCTTCTTCACTTATGCCCTGGTGCTGACCCGCTTCTACGCCGTGCCGGCGCAGAATACCGGGCTCTATCTGCTGCCTTTCGCCGTCGGCAATTTTCTCGGCCCGCTGTTCCTGGGCCATCTGTTCGACAGCATCGGACGTCGCACCATGATTTCCGCGACCTACGCCATCGCTGCCACGCTCCTGCTGGCGACCGGAGCGCTATTCGTGAATGAAACGCTGTCGGCGCTCGGACAGACGGCCGCATGGGCGATAATTTTCTTTTTCGCCTCGGCCGCTGCGAGTTCCGCCTACCTGACCATCAGCGAAATCTTTCCGCTCGAGCTGCGCGCCCTGGCCATCGCCGTCTTCTACGCCATCGGTACCGCGGCCGGTGGCATCGCCGCGCCCTTGTTGTTCGGTATCCTGATCGGCACCGGCGAACGGCTCAACGTCTTCTACGGCTACATGCTGGGGGCGCTGCTCATGTACGTCGCCGCCGGGTTCGAGTTGCGCTACGGCGTCCGCGCCGAGCGCGTCTCGCTCGAAACGATCGCGCCACCGCTGTCGTCGCAGCCAGATTAGGACTGGCCCGGTTCGGCGCTCTCCGTCTCGGTCAGCGGAACAACGCCGGCGCCGCGAAAGGCGTGGCCCATCATGAGCATCCCGGCGTGGGGCGAGTCGAGCCCGGCGCTGTAAAAAAGAAAGTGGAATACCTCGTCGGCGCGCACGGCGTCGACCAGCACGGTAAGTATCTGCTTCTCGTCGGAATAGATGCGGTGGCGCAGGCTGTGGGTGCCGATGCCGCGCGCATGGTGGGCGAATGCACTGATGACGCCGGTCTCGCGGCGCAGGGCTTCGAGCACTTCGGTGCCGCGGCCGGCAGGCATGACGCAGGTGAGCACGCGAAACTCCCCGCGAGGGGGCAGCGCTGACTTATCCATTTTGGCTGGGATGGTAGCCGAAGCGCGCCGCGACCTCGGGCGGCACGTAGGTTGCCATTTTCTCCAGCGGCATCATGTAAATCATGCCCATTCCGGGGGTATCGAGCTTGGCGGCGACATAGACGCGCTCGAATATATGGTCTGCATGGTCCCCGGGGGAGACTATGTAGAGCACTTCCTTTTCCGCATTGATCGTAATACCGAGCACGCCCAGGTGCTTTTGCCGCACACCGGTTCCGCGCGCGTAAAAAATGGTGGCCCCCTGCGCCCCCGCTTCCGTGGCAGCATCGACCACCGCGTCGGCCGAGCCGCGCTGGACTATGCAGGTGATCAGCACCGCATCGGTCAGTACCACGATCTCGTCGCGTCGCTTCATCCAGGCTTCCTCCGTTGCTTCGAGTTCAAGTTCGTCCGTCGCTGCGGCGGCGTATCCACAGCCCCACCGCCAGCACGCTGATAATCGGTCCGGCCGAGGCCATTGCCAGAATGCCGAAACCCTCCATGGCCCCTACTGCCTTGCTCAGTCCGATACCGAGCGCGAGCACGAGCGGAACCGTCACCGGGCCGGTCGTGACGCCGGCGCTGTCCCAGGCCAGGCTCACGTATTCGTCGATCGACAGCACGGTGCCTACGAGCGCCACGGAGTAGGCCCCGAGCAGCAACGGCAGCATGGGCCACTGAAAAATGATCTTGGCCACACCCAGCGCGGTGCCCAGCGCCACGCCGACGGCTACGGAGCGGATCAGCAGCCGTCTGGGGAAGGCCCCGTTGGTGAGGTTTTCCACCGTTACGCCCATGGCGCTGAGCGCTGGCTCTGCCACCGTCGCGCCGTATCCGATCGTGGCGGCAAACAGCAGGGTCAGGGACACGCCGAAGGGATAGGGGTAGAGCGGCGTGCCGCCATTGACTGAGTGAAACGCCGAAGGAACGACTTTGCCGGCCTGCTCGCCCAACGGGATCAGGCCTATCGTCAGTCCGAGATTGAACAGGGTCATGCCGAGCACGGCCATCACCACGCCGTAGACAACGACCTGGCGACGCGCAAGCTTTTCTCCGAGCACGAATCGTTGCGCCAGCCACAACAACAGGATGAGCGGCGCAATTGCTCGAAACGACGCCAATATCTCCGCCACCGGCGTCCTGTCCCACCACGCGGCTGCGCCATCGGCGCCGACTATCGCCGGCAGGACTGCAGGATCAGGCACTTCCGCCACCAGGCCGGCAGCGACCAGGATGACCGCCATCGCCGGAAACAGCGAGGCCAGCGTGACTATGCCGAACCCCGAGAGAGGATTGTCCTGCCGGCCCGCAGCGGCAGAGACTCCGATCCCAAGCGCAAGCACCAGCGGCACCGTCACCGGTCCGGTGGTGATCGCGCCGCAGTCCCAGGCCAGCCCTAGGATGGGCGCCAGACGCGGATCGAGACCGGCATAGATGGAAGCAGCGA
>JAENXP010000683.1 GCA_016649475.1 Burkholderiales bacterium
CGCCTCGGTTATGCCTACACCGCGAAGTGCTTCGACTGCCACGGCAGCCATGGCATTCAGCGCATCGACAATCCGGAGTCGACAGTGCACCCGGACAATCGCCTGAAAACCTGCCAGCAATGCCACAAGGAGGCAACGCAGGGATTCACCACCTTCGAGCCGCACGGCACGGCCCATGACTTCAAGCGCTATCCCTATATCTGGATCGCGTCAAAATTCATGATCCAGCTGCTGGTGGGTACGTTTGCGTTCTTCTGGACACATACCGCGCTGTGGTTCTACCGCGAGTACAAGGATCGCCAGGAGCGCAAGACCCGGCCGCATGTGCGCACCGATGGAATGGACCTGAAGGGCAAGTATTTCCGGCGCTTCCCGCTGCTGTGGCGCGTTGGCCACTTGCTGTTCGCCTTGAGTCTGATGATACTGACCCTGACGGGCATGACGGTGTTCTACTCCAACAGCGCCTGGGCGCCCGTCATCATGAGCGCCCTGGGCGGCCCGAAGGTGGCCGCACTCATCCACCGGACCTTTGCCGTTATTTTCGCCAGCGTGTTTATCGGGCACCTGGTCTATGTGGTGCTGAATCTGAGCAAGAGCTGGAGGACCTTCCAGTGGTTCGGCCCCAACTCCTTTATTCCGCGCTGGCAGGATTTGTGGGACATCATCGCCATGTTCAAGTGGTTCTTCGGCCTTGGGCCGCGGCCGGTGTTCGACCGCTGGACCTACTGGGAGAAATTCGACTACTGGGCGCCGTTCTGGGGCGTGACCATCATCGGCATGAGCGGCGTGATGCTGTGGTTCCCGGAAATCACCGCCTCCTTCCTGCCCGGCTGGGTGTTCAACGTGGCGACGATTTTCCACGGCGAAGAAGCGCTGCTGGCCGCCTTGTTCCTGTTCACCGTGCACTTCTTCAACAATCACTTCCGTCCGGACAAATTCCCGTTGGATGTGGTGATGTTCACCGGTTCCGTACCTCTGGAAGAGTTCAGGCACGAACACACGGTGGAATACAACCGCCTGGTCGAAACCGGGGAACTGTCGAAATTCCTGGTGGACGAACCGTCGCAGCCGATGGCGCTGGGCTCGAGGATCCTCGGATTCACCCTGATCGCGTTCGGCCTGTTCCTGCTGATTCTGGTGCTGACCGGATTCATTGGCAGCGTGTCGGGCTGAGGCGGCTGAGGCGAAAACTTCTGCGCAGATGAACCCGCGCGCCGGCGTGCGCGCGGGAGCAAGCGGACTGTATTTTCGGTGGTTAAACGACTAGAATGCAAGGGTGATAAATGGTCCCGACACGATCGGGACTTGGCCTTTGAGAACATTTGCTTAACCGCTACATTTTGAGATTACCGATGAAAATATCGAATTTGAGCGTTATCGCGCTGACACTGACGCTGACACTGGCGCTGATCGGATGCACGGACGACGCGGCGAAGACTGCGAAGGCGCCAGAGGGCGATGCCGCAGCGGGCAAGATCATCGCGGAGCGCGACTGCAAGGCCTGCCACGGACTCGATGGCAAAGGCATCGCACCGGCGATTCCGAATCTGGCGGCGCAGCGCGCACACTATCTGTATAACTCGCTCAAAGAGTACAAGAACGGCCAACGATCCCACGCGGCGCTGAAAAACATGGCCACCAACATGAGCGAAGCGGACTTGCGCAATGTGGCCGCATACTTCGCCGGCCTGCCGCCTATCGTCAATACGGCCGGCGACGTCAAACACTCTTCTCCGTATGAACAGGGCAAGGTGGCCGCCGCGGCCTGCGCTCAGTGCCATGGGGAGGACGGCAACAGCAAGACTCCCGGTACACCCAGCCTGGCTGGCCAGCAACCGCATTATCTCGTCGCGGCGATCCAGGAATATCACCAGGGCGACCGCGCGAAAGGCGCGATGTCGAGTTTGCGCGAGACGGACAAACTGGAACTGGAAAGTCTGGCGCTATATTTCGCCGCGCAAAAGCCGGTCAAACGCGCAGCGCCCAGTTTCGGCGACCCGGTGGCTGGCGAACCGACGACCGCCTTGTGCGGCGGCTGCCATGGTGCCAAAGGTGTAAGCGTGGACGCTGCGACGTC
>JAENXP010000568.1 GCA_016649475.1 Burkholderiales bacterium
ACCACGTTGTTGCGCTTGCGGTCGAGCTTGATGACCTTGAACTCCATGGTCTTGCCTTCGAACGGCGTCGTGTCCTTGACCGGCCGGATGTCCACCAGCGAACCGGGAAGGAAGGCGCGAATGCCGTTGGCCATGACGGTGAGGCCGCCCTTGACTTTGCCGCTGATCACGCCGGAAACCAGTTCGCCCGTTTCCAGGGCCTTTTCCAGGTCCATCCAGGCGGACAGGCGCTTGGCCTTGTCGCGGGAAAGTCGGGTTTCGCCGAAGCCGTCTTCCAGAGCCTCGATGGCGACGCTGACGAAATCGCCGACTTTGGCCTCGACCTCGCCGGCGTCATTGCGGAATTCCTCGACCGGGATGAAGCTCTCGGACTTGAGTCCGGCATTCACCACGACGAAATTCATATCTACACGAACCACTTCTGCGGTGATCACCTCACCGATGCGCATTTCCTGGCGCGTCAGGCTTTCTTCAAACAAGGCAGCGAAATTATTTTCGTCGGAGGCGACCGCGGGGGAAAGATTGGACATTGGATTTATTTACCTGATTCACCGCCCTTGCGGACGGGGTTGGTTAAACACAAGACGGGCTCACTTTAGGGTCCATCGCAATAGTAGGGGGGATAAATCCCCCTCCTACTCCCCTAAGCCGGGGCCGTTTCGAACATCCGAAACAGCCTCCTAGACCTGCGAGCCCGCCACCTTTTGCCGGTACCAATCAAGTACCTGGCGCACTATTTCATCTATGCCGAGCCCGCTGCTATCAAGTTCCCGGGCATCGACCGCTTTTTGCAGGGGCGCGAAGCTTCTGGCGCTGTCGCGCTGGTCGCGTTCACGCAATTCCTGCAAAAGGGTTCGAATATTAGCATCGATTCCTTTTTCTTTCAACTGCTTATACCTGCGCTCCGCGCGCACTTCCGCGCTCGCAGTGAGGAACAGCTTGAGCGTGGCGTCCGGGAATACCACCGTTCCCATGTCGCGGCCCTCGGCTACCAGTCCCGGAGCCTGCCGAAACGCCTGCTGGCGCGAAAGCAGCGCCTGGCGCACACCGGGCAGGACAGCGACCCTGGAGGCGCCCATACCGCATATTTCACTTCTAATATCGTCTGTAACATTTTTATTATTAAGGATAATATCTCCACCGCCGAAGCGAACATCCAGCCCGCTCGCCAACCCGGCCAGCGCAGCTTCTTCATCCAGGCCGAGTCCCGCCTGCATGGCCGCCAGCGCAACCAGGCGATACAAGGCCCCGCTGTCCAAATAATGAAATCCCAGTGTCTCGGCCACCCGTTCCGAAATCGTGCCCTTGCCCGAGGCCGAGGGGCCGTCGATGGCGATTACCGGCACTGTTGTCGTCGTTTCCGGCATCACCGATTTCAGCCGGAAATCCGCGCGAATGCGTCGAAATATCCGGGGAAGGTCTTGTTCACGCACTGCGGATCGTTGATGCGCACCGCGACGCCGCCCAAGGCCGCCAGCGAAAAACACATGGCCATGCGATGGTCATCGTAGGTGTCGATCGACGCGCCGGCGGCAAGACCCGGGACGGGAGGCGTGATGCGCAGGAAATCCGCGCCCTCCTCCACGCTTGCGCCGAGTTTGCGCATTTCTTTCGCCATGGCGGCGATGCGGTCGGTTTCCTTCACGCGCCAGCTGCCGATATTGCGCAGCACACTGACCCCGTCGGCGAACAGCGCTGCCACGGCGATGGTCATGGCCGCATCCGGGATATGGTTGAAATCTGCGTCGATGGCGCGCAGCTTCTTCCTGGTCTTGTCGCCAGGCGGCGCACTGGCCTCGATCCAGTTCTCGCCCATGGCGATGTGCGCGCCCATTTGTTGCAGGGCTTCGGCAAAACGTACGTCCCCCTGGATGCTGCCTCGCCCCACCCCTTCGACGCGCACCGGTCCGCCGCCGATGGCTCCGGCCGCGAGAAAATAGGACGCCGACGACGCGTCCCCTTCCACCCATATATCGCCAGGGCTGCGGTAATGCGCGCCTGCGGGAATGGTGAACGCGGCCCAGCCGTTGCGCACAACCTCGATGCCGTAGCGTTGCATGATGTTCAGCGTGATCTCAACATAGGGCTTGGAGATCAGCTCGCCTTCGACGGCGATGGTGGCCTGGCGGCCGGTCAGCGGCAAAGCCATCAGCAGCGCAGTCAGGAACTGGCTCGATACGTCTCCGCGCACGCTCACCGTTGCCGCATTGATGGGGGCAGGCCGTATGTGCAGCGGCGGATACCCCGCCGAGTCCACGCAATCGATGGCGGCGCCCAGACGCCGCAATGCATCGACCAGATCGCCGATCGGCCGCTCGTGCATGCGCGCCGTACCGGACAGAAGATAGTCTCCGCCGCACAGAGCCAGCGCCGCGGTCAGCGGCCGGAACGCGGTGCCGGCGTTGCCCAGAAACAGCTCGGCCGCCTTGACCGGAAAAGCGCCGCCCGCGCCGGCCACGACAGTCGCGCCGCCCTCCTGGCGCACGGCGATGCCGAGCTTGCCCAAGGCATCGAGCATGACGCGTGTATCGTCGGAGTCCAGCAGGTCGTGCAGCCGCGTCTCTCCCGAGGCCAGCGCCGCGAGCAGC
>JAENXP010000689.1 GCA_016649475.1 Burkholderiales bacterium
CGTCAGATGTGTATAAGAGACAGGTGCGGAAAAGCGCGGAACCAGCTCCGACGGCTTGATCATCACCCGGTTGCCGGCCGCAAGGGCTGCCACCGCCGGCCCGAGCGTCAGCAGATAGGGATAATTCCATGGCGCTACGATTCCGACCACGCCCAGCGGCTGGCGCATCAGGCGGTTGCTCCCCGGGCGGTAGTGCAGGGCCGTGGGCATGCGCCGCGTCTTCATCCAGGCTTTGAGGTGGCGCTGCGCGTGACGGATCGACGCGCCCACCACCAGCAGTTCGGCCATCTGCGTTTCGTGGGCGGAGCGGTGGCCGAAATCGGCGCTGATCGCCTCGGCAATCTGCGCGGCATGCTTTTCACCGATCGCCGCGAGCCGCGCGAGGCGGTCCCGGCGCACTGCGATGACCGGATTCATCTGCCCGGCAAAGGCCGATCGTTGGCGTTCCAGGGTGGCGTACAGCTTCGCGGTGGGTGAGTTTTCCATGGCGCTTCCTGTTGGCTGCTCTTACTAGAATACACCGGTTGGCATTGCGCGAAGCGTGAAAGGCCGGTACTGTGACGCGCCGGGAACACGCTGCCAGTAGCGGCGCGCCGGTCGCTGCGTAACCTCGGTTACATACGCGGCCGTATCGCCAAGCCTGGATACCGGTCCGATTGATTCGGCAACTGAGGAGCGATCCATGAAAGTGAATGTCGGCGGTGTGGACAAGATTCTGCGTATCGTTGTGGGTTTGGGTTTATTGAGCCTGATCCTGATTCTGGAGGGCAATGCCCGCTGGTGGGGACTGGCCGGTCTGGTGCCGCTTTTGACCGGACTGATCAACTTCTGTCCCCTGTACACCTTTATCGGCTTCAGTTCCAGCACGACGAAAGGCAAAAGCGCCTGACGGGGTCAAACGGGAACCGCATCGGGCTGTCCCGCCAGATGCAGCAGGCGCCTCAGCCGCGCGTAATGGGTGCCTTCCCAGTAAATGCGCTCGCAGCCGCGCAGCACGGGCTCGAAGCCCACGGACAGGCTGTCGACCAGAATCAGGTCGACTTCGGTATGCGGCACGCCGATCGACTCGATCGCATCCTTGACCGAACGCGTCCCGGCAACGCTGTAGGCGAAGCTGGCGTGGCGCCGCCCGGGCGGCAGGAAATCGTTCAGTTCCGCGTAGAAGCGGAATTCGGCCATGGCTGCGGACGGCATCATCCCCGGCCCTGGACGGCTAGATCAGGCGGCAGAGCGCCTTGATGTCGGCGTTGCCGCCGGAGATGACGATGCCGACGCGCTTGCCCTTGATATCGTGGTGGGAGCCGAGCTTGGCCTCCAGCAGGGCTGCGGCGGCGAGAACGCCGGTGGGCTCGACCACAATTTTCATGCGCTCCCAGATCCAGAACATGCTGCGCAGCAGTTCGGCATCGCTGACCGTGACCATGTCGTGCACGTAATGCAGCACCAGCGGGAAAGTGATCGAGCCTAGCGAAGGCGTGCGTGCGCCGTCGGCGATGGTGTCCGGGTTGTGGCAGCTTTGCAGGCTCTTCGAGTGGAAGGAGCGCGTGGCATCATCGCCCGCCTCGGGTTCGACGCCGATCACCTTGCAGCCCGGCGACCAGTGGCTGGCCGCGACGGCGCAGCCCGAGAGCAATCCGCCGCCGCCGCAGGGCACCAGCAGGTAATCCAGCGGACCCGACTCCTCGATCAATTCTTTTGCCGTCGTGCCCTGCCCGGCGACGACCTGCGCGTGGTTGTAGGGGGGGATGACGCTCAAGCCGCGCTCCGCGGCAATGCGTGCGGCCAGTTCTTCGCGCCTGGCCGTCTTCGGGTCATAGGTGATGACCTCTGCGCCGTAGGCACGCGTCGCCTCGAGTTTCACCTGCGGCGCATCCAGCGGCATGACGATTACGGTTTTGACGCCGAGCAGCGTTCCCGCCAGCGCCACCGCCTGGGCGTGATTGCCGGAGGAGTAGGCGAGCACGCCGCTGCGTCTTTGTTCCGGCGTCAATTGCGCCAGCGCGTTGTAGGCGCCGCGAAACTTGAACGCTCCCATGCGCTGGAAATTCTCGCATTTGAAGAA
>JAENXP010000825.1 GCA_016649475.1 Burkholderiales bacterium
CCCTGAGGCGTCGGCGCCGATGGAGGCGACCGGCGCACCTTTGGGGCGCAGCGTCGAGAAGTCATGCCCGATACCGCCGCCTTGCTGCATGGTCAGCGCGGCATCCTTGACGCTTGCGAAAATGGCGCTGAGGTCGTCGTCGATCTTGCCGAGCACGAAGCAGTTGAAAAGAGTAACGGAGCGGCCCGTACCGGCGCCGGCGAGGATACGCCCGGCCGGCAGGAAGCCGAGGTCGGACATGGCGCGGTGGAAGCGCTTGGCCCACTTCTCGCGTGTTTTCTTACCGCCCTTCTCGGCCGCGGCGGCGGCACGCGCCACGCGCCAGAACGTGTCGTCCAGCGATGCGTCGGCTTTGCGGCCGTCAGCGTTCTTGAGGCGGTACTTGAGGTCCCATATTTCACGCGAAATGGGTGCGGAAAATTCGGCTTCGTCACGCATGGGCGCGTCCTGCTGTTCGGCCCACGAATATGGGGTCGAAGAGGCGCAAAGTCAATAAAATGTTCCTATTAAGTTCCCTATAAGTTCTTGGTGGTGCAACCTGGCCGTACACCGCCGAAATGGTCAGCCCGAAGGCAGGGAAGGTGCCTCGATACCGTTCTGCACAACTTTGCAGGCGGCGCACTGAATGGCTCCGCTCGACCATTGATAGAATGTGATACAGCCGCATTCGCAGCACCACATTTCGGGTTCGTGCTGCTCAGTAGATTGCGCGTGGTTGCGACGCTTCCGTTCGAAATCCAAATCGATGAGGTTCGACATGGCTAAAGCTTCCACCAAGGCCGCCGGGAAGGCGCGCCCCACCGGTAACTACGTTGCTCCAGCCTCCGCCAAGGCGAAGACCGCTGTCATTCAGCGGAAGCCGAAAGCAGCTGCAGCAAAGCCTAAGGCGGCTGCCAAGAAAAAGTAGTTGTGGAATTAGGTTCAGTTTTCCGCAATCGACTGATTATTGCGATGTCGGAAGTGAATGCGTCGCCCATCGGGCGGCGCTTTTACTTTTGGAGCGCGCGCACGCCGCCGAGTTATCTGCGCGCTGCCGCGCTAATAGAGCCCATCGACGCAATTCGTTGATTAATCTCTTAAAATCTACAATTTTGCGGACGCTTGTTCAGCGCGGATTAGCGCTTGGGGCGGGATCGCCGGTGGTTCGCTTGAGCGCGCCGCCTCGATAATCAATCGGTTGGACGCGGTCTCGATGCGTCGCTGCAGCTCCGTTTTAAACTCGGCCCGCGGCAGCCCGGCGGGCAGCGGATCAAGGATCTCGACGACGATCGTGCCGGGATAGCGGATGAGCTGGCGCCGCGGCCAGTAGAGACCGGAGTTGAGCGCAATCGGCACGCACGGCAGCCCTAGACCTTCGTACAGCGCTACCGCGCCCGGTTTGTAGTCGGGCTCGGCGCCCGGCATTCGGCGCGTTCCTTCCGGAAAGATGAGCACTTCACGGCCGGCCTTGGCGCGGTCCTGGGCATCGCGTACCAGCCGTCGCAGCGCGGCCGGGCCGCGGTCGCGCTTGACGAACACGTGCTCGAACTTGCGCGAGAACCAGCCATAGAAGGGAATGAGCGTCAGCTCCCATTTCATCACCAGGGCGGGGTCGGTGAAGATAGGGATCAGCGCGAAG
>JAENXP010000335.1 GCA_016649475.1 Burkholderiales bacterium
GCTCACCTTCTCCGGCGGCAGGTCGAACACGACCTCCCCCGCCCTGAGGCCGATCACGCGCGGGAACCAGCGCAGCGCGACATCCACCGCGTGCAGACTGGCCACCAGCGTCACGCCACGGCTTTGCGCTTCGGCGTGCAGCTGGCTCACAGTCAGGTCGGCGAGCGCCGGGTCCATAGCCGAAACCGGCTCGTCCGCCAGCAACAGGTCCGGGCGCTGGTAGAGCACGCGCGCCACGCCTACGCGCTGCAGCTGTCCCCCGGAGAGCCGGTCGCTGCGATCGAACAGGCGGTCGGCGAGATCGAGGCGCGCCAGCTGGTCGCGCGGACCGGCGATGTCGGCCGGATAAATCAGCGACAGCGCCGATTTCCACCATGGCCACTGGCCCAGGCGCCCGGCGATCACCGCGGTAATCACACGCTGGCGCGGCGGAATCGGCGGCGCCTGATGAATGAAACCGATGCCGCTGCGCAGGCGCCTGAGCTCTCTGCTGGTAAGCTGCCAGGGATTGTTACCGAGCACGCTGACGCGTCCCTCGGTCGGACGGATCGAGCTGGCCAGGATGCGCAGCAGCGTGGTCTTGCCCGCGCCGGAAGGACCGATGATCGCCAGGCGCTCGCCGCGCGCGGCGCTGATCGACACCGCACGCAAAGCCCGTTGCCCCTGCGCCTGGCCATTGGAATGTATCAAGCCTATGCGGTCGAGCTCAAAGCTCACGCAGGGCGCTCCATCGATTCAGCGCGCAGACCTGCGTCGGCTCATTTGATCAGGCCGGCCGATTTGGCGGCGTTCTCGATGCCGTCGTAGTTCGACGCTTTGGTCGGAATAAACTTGGATGCGCGCTGCAGGTCCAGTATCGCCTTATGCGCCGGATTCGCCGGGTCGAGCTTGAGAAAGGCGGCGGTGAGCTTTTTCACCAGGGCTGGATCCAGGTCGCCGCGCACGGTCCAGTTGTAGTCGTAATAGGGCGGCGTGGTCGCGAGCACCCTGACCTTGAGCGCGTTGGGATTCTTGGCTTTCACCAGCTTGTCCCAGACCGAGGCGTTGAGCACACCGGCTTCGGCCTTGCCGCCGGCCACGAATGCCACCGTCGCATCATGCGCGCCCGAGAACGCCACGTTCTTGAAATCCTTGTCCGGATTGATGCCCGCCTGCAGCAGGAAGAAGCGCGGCATCAGGTGTCCCGAGGTCGACGAGGGCGAACCGAAGGCGAAGGTCTTGCCCTTGAGATCAGCCAGGGTCTTGGCCTTGCTGCCGGCCGGCACGATGAAACGGCTGGTGAATATTTCGTCCTCGGCGCGCTGCACGATGGGTATGGCGGTGCCGTTGGTGCGCAGCTTGGTCTGCACAAAGGTGAATCCCCCCAGCCAGGCGAGGTCGAGCTTCTTCGTGGCCAGCGATTCGACCACGGCAGCGTAGTCGGTCACCGGCGTGAACTCGACTTTCATCCCGGTTTCCTGGGCCAGGTACTCGCCCAGCGGCTTGAACTTGCGCTGCAGCTCGGTCGGCGCTTCGTCGGGAATGGCGGATACCCTGAGCACGCCCTGGGCGGCGGTGCCATGCGCAAAGGACAAGCCGAACAGCGCAACGGCCAAAATGCGGAAGATAGCGCTCATGAAGTCATTCTCCGGAATACGTTGGATGGGGTAGCCACGCCCGCCGCGGCGGACTGTGTAACGACGCGGTCGAATTGCTCCGCGGATAAACAGTATACCTTGCATGCGGCGCACGCGCGCCGACTACACTGTCTGAATTTCAGAGTGCACAGGTGCGAAAACCGCAGAACATGTCGGCGCGCCCAGGCTGGTAGAAATTGCGCCAGGTCGTGCGCAACAGCCGCCGCGGCGTGACAAAGCTGCCGCCGCGCAGCACCCGATGCTCATCGGCAAACCAGGGCTCCGAGTATTCCTTGTAGGGGTCGGCGGTGAAACCCGGATAAGGCGCAAAGCGGCTGGAAGTCCATTCCCATACCCGGCCACTATCAAAGCGATCGGGGCAGGTGACGGCGGCACCTTCCCATTCCGCCTCGCTCGGCAGGCGCCGTCCGGCCCAGGCGCAATAGGCCTCGGCCTCATGCCAGCTCACATGCATCACCGCTTCGTGTTCCGCGAGAGGCGCCCAGCGATCGAAGCGGCGCACCGACCAGTGTTGCGCACCGCGTCTCCAGTAACGCGGATGCGCCAGCGCCAAACGCTCGCGCATGGCCCAGCCGGCTGCGCTCCAGAATTCGCGCCGGGCGTAGCCGCCGGCTTCGACGAAGCCGCGGTACTCGGCGTTGTTCACCGCGCGGCGCGCAATTGCATAGGCGGCCAAGTCCACCTCGTGCGCCCATTTTTCGTTGTCGAATACGAAGCCCGTACCCGGGCTGGACCCGAGCGTAATCGAGCCCGCGGGAATCTGCAGATCCGCTGTGTGCGATGCGTTCGCCTGCGGCCAGTCCACCGGCATCTCGTAACCGAGCGTCTGCCACATGTAGCAGAACGCCTCGTTGTGCATGTCCTGGTGAAAGATCGCCAGCTGGGTGAAGTACGCGCGCGCGTCGCTCAGCGCTTCGCGCTCGAACAAAGCCAGGGTACGCTCGTACACTGCTTTGACATAGCCCCGCGTCGCCTGCGCGTCAGGCAGGTCCAGCGACCAGCGCGTGTCGTGCGCAACGCGCGCGGAATCGTACCAGCGGTCGGCGTGAGGCAGCATCGAGGGCGCCGCGAAATCACCGCCGCGATGCAGCCAGAACTCCTGGAACCAGGCGACATGACCGAGTTCCCACAGCGGCGGATTGACGATCGGCAGCAGCGGAACGACCAGGCTTTCGTTGCCGAGGAACTGTGTCAGCAACGACGTCAGGTCGTGCGCCTCGACCAGCCAGGCGCGCAGGCTGGCGGCCGGCGGATGCGGCCGGTAGAGCGAAAAATCCGGCCAGCCGGCGCGGGGCGACGGCTCTGCTATATTGTCTCTCATGCCGCTTTGCCACACACACCATGCATAAATCGACCCCCTCCTTCCCGTTTGAATTGTTTCGCTTGCGAAACAAGCCATGCGCATACTCATTGTAACGCCGGCGGCGCCGGGTTCGCGCCACGGCAACCGCAATACCGCGCTGCGCTGGGCGCGGCATTTGCGCGCGCTCGGGCACGAGACGCAGGTCGAGCTCGATTGGGACGGGCGCGACTGCGATCTGCTCATCGCCTTGCACGCGCGCCGCAGCCACGCGGCGATACACGCGTGGAAATCCGCGCATCCGCGGCGTCCTCTGGCCCTGGTGCTCACCGGCACCGACCTGTATCGCGACATACGCAGCGATGCCGATGCGCGCGCATCGCTAGTCCTCGCCGACCGCATGGTGGTGCTGCAGCCACAAGGTCTGGACGAACTGAGCGCGGCGCAGCGCGCGAAGACCAGCGTAATTTTCCAGTCGGTGCGCGCCCTGCGGCGGCAAACTCCGCCGCGCAGCTATTTCCTCGCGACCGTTATCGGCCATTTGCGCGATGAGAAAGACCCGTTTCGCGCCGCCCTGGCGCTGGCGCAACTGCCGCAGAGCGCGATCCGCGTGGTGCAACTGGGCCAGGCGATGACGGCTGAAATGGGCCGGCAGGCACGCGCGCTGATGCGCGCCGAGCCGCGCTATCGCTGGCTGGGTGAACTCGATCATGCCGGTGCCATGCGCTGGCTGGCGCGCAGTCACGTGATGGTGATATCGAGCCGCATGGAAGGCGGCGCGCACGTTGTTTCCGAAGCGATAGCCATAGGCGTGCCTGTCATTGCCTCGGCCATCCCCGGCAATATCGGCCTGCTCGGTGCAGACTATCCGGGCTACTACCCGTACGCGGATGAGGCCGCGCTGGCGGCGCAACTCGCGCGCGCCCAGCGCGACCCGGCCTGGCTTGCCGAACTGGAAGCCGCGGTGCAAGCGCAGCGCCACGAAATCGACCCGGCGGCCGAGCGCGCGGCCATCGCCCGATTGATCGCCGATTTGTCGCAATACAGCGACTTGCGCGCAAAGTGAGCATATCGTTTGGGAGGCCCTCGAGAC
>JAENXP010000641.1 GCA_016649475.1 Burkholderiales bacterium
ACTCATCGCCCGCGAGGGCTGGCTGTTTCTGGCGCTCGGCGTAGCCGTGGCGGCGCTGGTGTCCTGGTACAGCCTGGTCTGGTCGGTGCCTTTCTGGATCGTTGCCTTATTCGTGCTGCAGTTTTTCCGCGACCCGGGGCGTGAGGTGCCGGGGGATGCGAAAACAGTGGTGTCGCCCGCGGACGGGCACATCGTCGCGGTGGAGAAAGCGCACGACCCCTATCTCAACCGGGAAACCACCAAGGTCAGCGTGTTCATGAACGTGTTCAACGTGCACTCCAACCGTGCGCCGGTGGACGGAGAAGTGAAGCAGGTATGGTACGAGGCCGGGAGTTTTCTCAACGCGGCGCTGGACAAGGCATCTAC
The DNA here is from genome assembly GCA_016649475.1 of Burkholderiales bacterium. Classification (GTDB taxonomy): domain Bacteria; phylum Pseudomonadota; class Gammaproteobacteria; order Burkholderiales; family SG8-39; genus 2-12-FULL-64-23. The sequence continues at coordinate 367 of JAENXP010000641.1, forward strand.
CGAGAACGAACGCAATGCGCTGTGGATCCGCGCTGATACTGGAGCCGATGTCGTCTGCGTGCAGGTGGCGGGCCTGATCGCACGGCGCATACTTTGCTACGTCAAAGGCGGCGCCAGGCTTGAGCGCGGGCAGCGTTATGGCTTCATTCGCTTCGGTTCGCGCGTCGACTTGTACTTGCCGCCGAACGCCCGCATCAAGGCAGCGCTGGGCGACAAGGTGTATGCTGCCAGCACAATTTTGGCCAGCCTGGAATAGCGCAGAGGCCGTTTCGGAATTGTCAAAACGGAGTCTGATCCAGAGGGATATGAGGGGATGCGCCCCGAATGGCAGTCCCCTCCGGGGATGCCCCACATTTATAATGAGCACGCGATGCCTGTCTACAAACGCAGGAAGCCGCTGATCAACGCCGAGATGCGCCGCCGCGGCATCTATCTGCTGCCCAACCTGTTTACCACTGCGGCATTGTTCGCCGGCTTCTACGCGATTGTGCAGGCGATGAACACACGTTTTGACCAGGCGGCAGTGGCGATCTTCATCGCCATGGTTCTGGACGGCCTGGATGGGCGGGTCGCGCGCCTGACGCACACGCAGAGCGAGTTCGGGGCCGAGTACGACAGCTTGTCCGACATGGTGTCTTTCGGCGCGGCGCCGGCACTGGTGATGTACGAATGGGCGCTCAAGAGCATGGGCCGCATAGGCTGGATCGCCGCTTTCGTCTACTGCGCCGGCGCGGCGCTGCGGCTGGCGCGTTTCAACACCAATATCGCAGTGGTGGACAAGCGCTATTTCCAGGGTTTGCCGAGCCCGGCGGCTGCAGCGCTGGTGGCAGGTTTCATCTGGGTGGTGGACGACTTCAAGATAGACGCAGTAAGTACCATGCGCTGGATCGCCTGCGTCATCACGCTCTTTGCCGGCCTTACCATGGTGAGCAACGTTCCCTTCTACAGTTTCAAGGACATCAACTTCCGCCGCAGCGTGCCGTTCTGGGCGCTGCTGCTGCTCGTGTTCGCCGTGATCCTGATTTCCACTCATCCGCCCACGGTGCTGTTTCTGATGTTTGTTGCCTACTCTCTGTCAGGTTACGCGGTGTGGGGCTGGAACTGGCGCAAGAAGCGGTTGTAGCGAAACGAGGGGAATTCCCGCAAGGGGACTGCATTAGCTGGGCATTTTCCTCGCAAAAAAGGCTTTTTCTACCGGCGTCGAGCGGGCGTCGAGCGGGGCGTCGAGCGGCCTATTGCCTAATTGCGGGAAAGCCGATATATTCACTCCATGGTTTCCAACACCACAGTGTTGACCGCTCTCCTCAGCAGCCTGCCTCTGCCGGCTTGCCTGCTGCTGCGCCCCGCGCGCACATAACCCACCCCACAATTTGGTTTGTTTGAATCCTGCGCTAACCCGGCGCAGGCGGGCATTGTTCAATCTATTGTTGTATTTGCTGACCGGAGGCTGAGATGAAAGACCACTTGATCATATTTGACACGACCATGCGCGATGGCGAGCAGAGCCCTGGCGCATCCATGACCAAGGAGGAGAAGCTGCGTATCGCCCGCCTGCTGGAGAAAATGCGCGTAGACGTGATCGAGGCGGGCTTTCCTGCCGCGTCAAACGGCGACTTCGAGGCGGTGCGTGCGGTAGCGGAGGCCATCAAGGACAGCACCGTTTGCGGGCTGTCGCGCTCCAACGACAAGGACATCAGCCGCGCTGCCGAGGCGATCAAGCCGGCCAAGTCGGGCCGCATTCACACCTTCATCGCCACTTCGCCCATCCATATGGAAAGGAAACTGCGCATGACGCCGGATCAGGTGTTTGCCGACGCCGTCAACGCCGTGCGTTTCGCGCGCAAATTCACCGACGACGTCGAGTTCTCGCCG
>JAENXP010000416.1 GCA_016649475.1 Burkholderiales bacterium
CCCGAAGGAAGTCCCCTTGGGGGACGCCCCGAAGGTCTCGATCCCCCTTAAGGGGAAAGTCCCCTTGGGGGACTTCCCCTCATACTCCCCTAATTCGGGGGCCATTTCGGTAATTCTGAAATGGCCTCTAAGTGACAGGTCCCTTGCATCCGGCGTGAACGCGGATGCGGGAATTACAGGCCAAGCTTGGATGCAAGATCGAGGAAATCGGCGGCGTTGACGTCGAAATCCCGCTCCGGCTTCAGGTCTTTCCTTACCGGATCGCCAAACTCGAACGGCCGCTGCACGAACGCCGCGCGCAGTCCCGCCGCTTGCGCCGCGCGCAGGTCGTTCTTGTGCGCCGCCACCATCATCACCTCGTGCGGCGCGAGACCGAGCATGGCTGCCGCTCCCAGATACGCCTCGGGGTCCGGTTTGTAATGATGAAATAGTTCCGCTGACAGCACGCAGTCCCAGGGCAGGCCCGCGTTCTTTGCCATGTTGGTGAGCAGGCTGACGTTGCCGTTGGAGAGCGTAGTGATGAGATAGCCTTTCTTCAGGCGCTTCAGTCCGCGCACCGAATCGGGCCAGGGCGCAAGACGGTGCCAGGCGCGGTTCAGATGATCCTTCTGCGCTTCGTTCAGCATGTCGAGGCCGGATTCTTCCAGGATGCGCTCGAGGATGCGCCGGTGCAGGCCGTCGATGTTGGTCCAGGGCAGCCTGCCCGAGCGCACCTCCTGCATAGCCGGCTGGTAGCCCGCGCGCCAGGCATCGGCGAACGCAGTCCAGTCCGCGCGCACGCCCAATACCTTGCCTAGCCTGCGTCCTTCGCGAGCGATGCTTTCGCGCCAGTCGACTACCGTGCCGAACACGTCGAAAGTCAGCGCTTTGACTAGTCGCAGTGCCGGTGTAAGCCGCTTAGCCATGATTTCTCCTTTGAGCGCTTAAGAAAATTGCCGTCAGAAACATTCAAGCCGCATAGGGCATCGCCTCGAAAAAAGGCGGCAGCGGCGAATCCAGTGTAGAGCAAATCGCCCGCAGCAGTTCGGCGTCGGTCACGCACAGTTCGCCCTCGGCAAGCGCGCATCGCACCAGCGCTTTCACCAGGCGCGGCTTTTGCATCAGGGCTAGCTGATTGAGGCGCGCGAGCGCGGCTTTCACCCCTGGGAGGTTCACGGCACCTGCCTCGAGCAGCGTGAGCGGGATGCCGAGTTCCTTCAAGCCGTGTTCGAACGAGGTCGCGGCATCGCCCTTGGTCGCATGCGCGATCAGGGACAGGATCAGGCGCGCGTCTTCGGCGATCTGTTCCAGTTTTCGGTAGATGGCCGGCACGGAACGCCCGGCGTGCTCTGCCAGCGCCGCATCCAGCATCGTGATCACCACGAACTCCTCCAGCGTGATGCGCCGGTCGGCCGCCACCAATTGCTGCAGCAGTAACAGGAACGCCGCGCGTTCCACGCTTGCCAGGCTTTTCAGCGTCGGCGTGGCGAGCGCGATCAGCGGCAGGCGCGCGGTCTTGCCCAGACCCTGCAGTTCGGCCGCAGTCGCCGCCACCCGCTCGGCGTCTTCCCCGCCCGCGCGCAACAGGTCCATTTGCACTGGCGTCGACGGCCCGCTCAATGCGAACACCAGGCCGAACATCGCGTGCCTGGAGCCTTCGGTGTCGCGCGTGAGTTCGCGCGCATGTTGCGGCAGCGCGTCGAGCAGGGACAGGGCGTAGTCGACGTGGCGGGTGGATAGGTCGCCCATCGCTGCAATCACCGCGTTGGCCCCGGTCTTTACCACGGCCTGCGTTTCTGCCGCGGTGCCGCGGCGCTCGCCCGCGCGGCGGCCGAATTCATTGCCGCCCGCGAAACCGCTGACTGTGGCGGTTTGCGCGGGTTCGGGGGCAATAGGCGCGGAGCGTGCCACGATGTCGCTGATCGCCACCGGGCGGCCGTAGATGCGCTTCAACCTTTCGCGCAGGGGAGGGTGCGTGGCCGACCAGTCGGGAAAGAAATCGGCAATATTCGAACCGACCGCCGCGCCGAAGAACATATGACTCGCCGCCTCCGTGCGCGGGTGGGTGACACGCGATCCCATCTGGCCGATTTTGGCCAGCGCTCCGCCTATGCCGTCGCGGTTGCGCGTGAATTGTACCGAGGAGGCATCGGCGAGGAATTCGCGCTGGCGCGACACGCTGGCCTGAATCAGCCTGCCGAAGAAAACGCCGATGTAACCGATCGCGATCAAGCCGAAACCAAGCAGGACGAGGGACCCCCCCTTGCTGTTGCTGCGCGAGGAGGACCGGGTGAGAAGCCGTCCCAGCGTGGTAAGCAGAAGTATTCCGCCCAGTACTCCCATCAGGTGCAGGTTGAGGCGCATGTCGCCGTTCAGGATGTGGCTGAACTCGTGCCCTACCACCCCCTGCAATTCGTCGCGGTTGAGTGTGTCCAGCGTGCCGCGCGTAACCACCACGGCGGCCTCGCTGGGCGAGTAACCGGCGGCAAAAGCGTTGATCGCCTGCTGATCGTCCATGACGAACACCTGCGGCACGGCCGTGCCCGAGGCGATCGCCATTTCTTCGACCACGTTGAGCAGTCTGCGCTCTGCCGGATCGGTGCTCGAGCGCGATACCGGCCTAGCCCCCAGCATGCGCGCCACGGCCGCACCGCCGTCGGCCAGTCTCAGAATCTGAACCAGGCTGCCGCCGGCGATCAACGCCAGCGTGGCCACGGTCACAGTCGCGTAAAAGGATGCGGGCGCCTTGATGCGCAAGCCGCCGCTTGCCGTTTCCGCCGATACACCGACGAAGACCAGCGCTGCCACGATATTCACGGCGACGACAATCGCCGCCACCGCCAGCAGGAACAGCACGACCAGGCGCGCGGTGCGGCGCCGCGCGGCGTCCTGCTGCTCGAAGAAATTCATGGCGATGTTGCCGCCCGCGGGGGCGCGCGCTTAACTGAAAGACACTTTGGGTGCCTTGCGCTCTTCCGCGGATTCGGTCGCCTGCAGCAACTCGCCCACCTTGAACTGGAACATGCCGGCGACGATGTTGTCCGGGAAAGACTCTACCCGGGTGTTGTAGCTCATAACTGCGTCGTTGAAGGCCTGGCGCGCAAAAGCGACCTTGTTTTCGGTGCTGGTGAGTTCCTCCGACAACTGCATCATGTTCTGGTTGGCCTTGAGATCCGGATAGGCCTCGGACAGGGCGAACAGGCGCCCGAGCGCGCCGGAGAGGCCGGCCTCGGCCGCGGCGAGGCCCTGGATCGCCGCGCCATCGGCGGGGTTGGCCGCGGCGCGCTGGTTCGCGCCGACTGCGGCGTTGCGCGCCGATATCACCGCTTCCAGCGTCTGGCGCTCGTGCGCCATGTAAGCCTTGGCGGTCTCCACCAGATTGGGAATCAGGTCGTAGCGTCGCTTCAGTTGTACGTCGATCTGCGCGAATGCGTTCTTGAAGCGGTTGCGCAGGGCCACCAGGCCGTTGTAAATGGAGATGCCCCAGACGAAGGGTGTTGCGAGGATTACAAGAAAAATGATCAGTCCGGTC
>JAENXP010000264.1 GCA_016649475.1 Burkholderiales bacterium
ACCATCACCCTGTACTCGACGCTCAAGACCCTGGCCACCGCGGAAGTCAACGTCTGCACCATCGAAGACCCGATCGAGATGGTGGAGCCGGCGTTCAACCAGATGCAGGTGTCGCACGGCATCGACCTTGGTTTTGCCGACGGCGTGCGCGCGCTGATGCGCCAGGACCCCGACATCATCATGGTGGGCGAGATCCGCGACCTGGAGACCGCGGATATGGCGATCCAGGCGGCGCTCACCGGGCATCTGGTGCTCTCCACCCTGCATACCAACGATTCGGTGGCCGCGATCACGCGGCTGCTGGACCTGGGCGTGCCGCCTTATCTGCTCAATTCCACCATACTCGGCGTGATGGCGCAGCGGCTGGTGCGCACGCTTTGCCCGCACTGCAAGCAGAAAGTGCCTTACGACGATGCGCGCGTCGGTGACCTCAACTGGGAGGAGTTCGTCGCGCCGTGGAAGGCCAAGCGCCCGGCGCACATTTTCCGCCTGGCAGGCTGTCTGGAATGCCGCAACACCGGCTACATCGGCCGCATAGGCGTCTACGAAATCCTGCTGATGTCGTCGGCGATGAGGCGCATGGTCGACACCAAGGCCGATCTCGCCAGGATGCGCGAGCTCGCCTACAAGGAAGGCATGAAGCCGCTGCGCATCAGCGCGGCGATGAAAGTCGCGGCCGGACTCACCACCATAGAGGAAGCGATCAAGGTCGCGCCGCCTCCGCAGCGCGACGGCGACTGAAGCGCTGGCGCAGGTCGCCTGCAGGCTTGCCCAGCGTTGCCCAGCGCGATTGCGCGACCAATTTCGATCCGTCACTTCCTCCATGAAAATATTCTACGGCTGGCGCATGGTTGCCGCGGGCAGCGGCATCCAGTTTCTTCAGGCCGCATTGCTCCACCAGGCATTCGGCGCCTACTTCGCGGTGCTGGTGGACGAACGCGGCTGGAGCAAAACCGCGCTATCGGGCGCTGCCGTGATGCAGCCGATGGAATCCGCGCTGCTCGGTCCGGTGCTCGGCTGGGTCGTCGATCGGTTCGGGCCGCAGGGCATGATACGCGCAGGCATGATCACCTTCGGACTCGGCTTCATGCTCCTCAGCCAGATCGATACCCTCGCCGGATTCTATGCAGCGTTCATCGTCATCGCGCTCGGCTCCAGCCTGTGCGGCTTTTTCCCCATCAATGTGGCGATCATCCACTGGTTCGACCGGCGGCGCGCCCGCGCGCTCTCGATACTCTCGCTCGGTCTCGCCTTCGGCGGCATGTTCGTACCGGTGATTGCGTGGGGCATGCAAAGTTACGGCTGGCGCGCGACCGCTTTCGCCTCGGGCGTCGCGGCCATGCTCATAGGCTGGCCGCTTGCGCGGGTGTTCCGGCGCCGTCCAGAGGAAGTGGGCGAGACGGTAGACGGCCTGCCCCCCGCGGCGATGGATCCGGCCCGAGCCGATACCGCCGCGCCGCGCGAGTTCACCGCGCGCGAGGCGCTGCGCACCGGCGCGTTCTGGCTATTGTCGCTGGGCCACGGCTTTGCCCTGCTCATCGTCTACGCGGTCAGCGTGCATGCGATCACGCACATGAAGGAAGGCCTGGGCTACAGCGTCGCCGAGGCATCCTACGTCATTACCCTGATGGTCGTCGCCCAGATCGGCGGCGTTCTGCTCGGCTGGGCCATAGGCGACCGCTACGAGAAGCGCATGATTGCCGCCTTTTGCATGCTGATGCACGCTGCCGGTCTGCTCATGCTGACCTACGCCACAGGGCCGCTGATGCTCGCCGCGTTCGCGCTGCTGCACGGCGGCGCCTGGGGGCTGCGCGGGCCGATGATGCAGGCGATACGCGCGGACTATTTCGGCCGACGTTCGATCGGCATGATCCTCGGACTGTCCGCGCTGATCATCGTCGTCGGCCAGATCGGCGGACCGATGCTGGCCGGCATTCTCGCGGACCTGACGGGCAATTATCGTGCGGGATTTACCGTGCTCTCGGTGCTGGCGGGACTGGGCTCGCTTTTCTTCCTGTTGGCGAAAAAGCCGGTTTAGGTAATCCCGGTGTCCGAACCACCCATCCTAACCGGCCGCAATCAGGGCATAATCGGCCCGAGCGATTGTTTAGCGCACCGAGTTGCTTGACAAGTCCGCGATTCGAGCGGAATTTGAGCGTAACTTCAGCACAACTGAAAGTGCATTTTCCATGGGCAAAGCAGATTCCTCCGACATACCCAAGGCCGTAGATCTGGATTTCACCGGCGTCTTCAAGGTGGCCGATCTGAAACTCGAACCCCCGCCGCCGCCGCCGCGGCGCATCCCGCAGGACATTCTGATCGGCGCGAAATCGCTGGCCGAGGGCAACTACTTCGTCAACCTGGCCCGCCCGCGTGCGAAGCGCCAGGTCGACCCCGGGAAGACTACGATCCTGATCGTCGAAGACGACCTTCCTACGCTGAACATGCTGGATTTGTTGTTGACGCGCGCGGCGGGCTACCGGACGCGCAGGGCGTGCGATGTGCAAACTTTCGTTCAGGCAATGCAGAAAATGCCGCTTGCGGACGCGGTACTGCTCGACCTCAGCCTGCCCGGGAAAGTGAGCGGGTTCAAGATCCTGGCCAAGATTCGCAGCCATCCCTCGATTCGCAATCTCCCGGTGATCATTCTGAGCGGCCACAGTTCTCCCGAATATCTGCTGCAAGGTCTGTCGCTAGGCGCCGACGCCTACCTGTCCAAGCCGGCGAAGTCCAGCGCGGTTTTCGATGCCTTGAAGGCGGTGCTCGGCGGCTGAGTACGGCGGACTATAGTCTGCTGCGATGAAAACCAAGCGCGCTTCGCTGGGCAAGACCACCCGCCCCAGCCTGTCGGGGATACTGCCGCGCGAGGGCTTGTTTTCGCAGTTCGATGAGGCGCGCAAGCGCTTTGCTACGAGCGTTTGGGGCGCCGCGCAGAGGCGATCGAGGTTAATCACCGCCGCCGCAATGCGCTCGCGCCGCTCGAAATCGAACCCTCGCCCGAGACCTGCACGTTATACGAAAGGCTTGCCTAGTCAGGCACTTGCTTGAGCCGGCGTGTATCTATAAGCGATTTGTAAGCGACCGGTAAGTCGTCTTTAATGCCGGCGGTCCGATCATGGCTACACCAGGCAACACGCCTGCAACCATGAAAGGAGTGGCTCATGAAACCGAATCTCAAGCTTTCCGCAGCACTGTCCTTCTCGGCGCTCGCCCTTGCGGGCTGCTACGTCGTACCGGTGGTCGATCCGCAGGGCGATGTCCAGTATCAGCATTACCCGTTGCCACCGGCCGGTATGCCGGTGGCCGTGTCGTCCGGTGCCTATCATGCACCGGGTTCGCCGTTTCCGGCGGTGCTCAACGCAAGGTTGTACCCGGACAACGATCTCGCCACCCAGACAGGCGTGGTCACCGGGACTGTCGCCAATATGATGAACGGCAAGGGCCGCTTCCAGCTTCAGTATGGCGGCGAGGTCCTGACCGGCGAGGCGACCCGCGTCTCGAACGACGAGCGCAAGGGGATAGCCAGCGCCTTCGGGTCCTCGGGTTCGTATATGAGCTGCGAGTACCAGATGAACAATCCGCGCCAGGGGGCCGGCAGCTGCGTATTCTCGAACGGCGCGCGCTACAAGCTGCACATAGGCAGTTGAGCGCAGGTCCGCGCGCGTGTTCGGTGCCGAAATGCGCTATAGCCTAGACATCGGGCCGCGGCAGGACAGGGGAGTGCATCGCCTGTCCCTGTTCGCCCGATTCGGATGCGCGGCAATTCGGGACTGGCGCCAGGCTACTTGCTCAGATAGCGCATCGCCCGCTCCAGTCCCTCGATGGTGATCGGGTACATGCGCGTTTCCATGATCTCGCGGATGACCGAGATCGACTGACGGTAGGGCCAGAGCTGCTCGGGTTCGGGATTGAGCCAGATCGCCTTCGGATAGGTGTCGAGCATGCGCCGCAGCCACACCGCGCCGGCCTCGTCGTTGGAGTATTCGATCGAGCCGCCCGGCTGCAGGATTTCGTAGGGGCTCATGGTGGCGTCGCCGACGAAGATCAGTTTGTAGTCATGCCCGTACTTGTGCATGATGTCCGTGGTAGGCGTGCGCTCCGAATGGCGGCGGCGGTTGTCCTTCCACACGTAGTCGTACAGGCAGTTGTGGAAGTAGAAATACTCCATGTGCTTGAATTCGGTCTTGGCCGCGGAAAACATCTCCTCGCACAGCTTGATGTGGTCGTCCATCGAGCCGCCGATGTCGAAGAACAGCAGCACCTTCACCTTGTTGTGGCGCTCGGGCCGCATCAGGATGTCGAGCATTCCGGCTTTGCGCGCGGTGGAGGAGATGGTGTTGTCCAGGTCGAGTTCCTCGGGTGCGCCGTCGCGGGCGAAGCGGCGCAGGCGCCGCAGCGCGATCTTGATGTTGCGCGTGCCGAGTTCCACCTGATCGTCCAGGTTCTGGTACTCGCGCTGGTCCCATACTTTGACCGCGGAGCGGTTGCGCGAGCCTTCCTGGCCGATGCGTACCCCTTCCGGGTTGTAGCCGTAGGCGCCGTAGGGAGAGGTGCCGCCGGTGCCTATCCACTTGCTGCCGCCCTGGTGCCGACCTTTCTGCTCTTCCAGGCGTTTCTTCAGCGTTTCCATGAGCTTTTCCCAGCCGCCCATGGCCTCGATCTTGGCTTTTTCCTCAGGGGTGAGATTTAGTTCAGCTTGTTTTCGCAGCCACTCCAGCGGGATGTCGGCTTCGACGCCCATGACGGCCTCGACACCCTTGAAGTATTCGCCGAAGGCACGGTCGAACTTGTCGAAGTTGGCTTCGTCCTTGACCAG
>JAENXP010000248.1 GCA_016649475.1 Burkholderiales bacterium
AATGGTGCTCGGCGGCGTCACGCTGGCGCTGGACGACATCCAGAGCCTGCGCGCGAGAATCGAGGGCAATGATTTCGCGCAGGGTGCGGGAACGTGCACCACGGCCGACGTGCGCGAAGCCTACCTCGCGCGCATCACCGGCGATGTCAGGCTGGCGCGGCCGATGCACATCGTCATCGATTGTGGCAACGGCGTCGCCGGCGCAAGCGCGCCGGAGTTGTTCCGCCGCCTTGGCTGCACCGTGACGCCGCTCTTTTGCGAAGTCGACGGCAATTTCCCCAACCACCATCCCGATCCGTCCAAGCCGGAAAACCTGCAGGAGCTGATCAATGCGGTGCGCGCATCCGGCGCGGAGCTGGGCCTCGCCTTCGACGGCGACGGCGACCGCCTCGGCGTGGTCACCAGGCGCGGGCACATCATTTATCCCGACCGGCAGCTGATGCTGTTCGCGGACGATGTGCTCCGGCGCAACCCGGGCGCGGAGATCATCTACGACGTCAAATGCACGCGCCGGCTCGCCTCCTGGATCGCCGAGCGCGGCGGCAAGCCGCTGATGTGGAAGACCGGCCATTCGCTGGTCAAGGCGAAAATGAAGGAGCGCCATTCGCCGCTGGCCGGAGAAATGAGCGGGCACATATTCTTCGGCGAGCGCTGGTACGGTTTCGACGACGCGCAGTACGTGGGCGCGCGGCTGCTGGAAATCCTCAGCCGTTCGTCCGATCCGGACGCCGTGCTCGATGCGCTGCCGGACTCGATCAACACGCCCGAACTCAACTGGAAGCTGGCCGAAGGCGAGCCGCACCGCTTGATCGAAGGCCTGCAGCAAAGTGCGCGCTTTCCCGGCGCGCGCGAAATCATCAAGCTCGACGGCCTGCGCGTGGAGTACGCCGACGGTTTCGGCCTTGCGCGCGCCTCCAATACCACGCCCGTGATCGTGCTGCGTTTCGAAGGCGACACCCAGGCCGCGATAGCGCGGATCCAGGCGGAATTTCGTGCAGTGCTGCAGGCCGCCAAGCCCGGCGCGCAACTGCCTTTCTGACGGACAGCTCCAAGAACGTTATTTCCGAGCGAAGTTACAGACTTTTAAAGGAGGTCCAGTACCCATGCCGCGCATTCCCTATATCGAGGAAAACGACCATCCCGAACTCGCGCCGCTGATCGCGCGCATCAAGGCCGAACGCGGCAAGTTGCTCGATCTGTACAAAGTCCTGCTCCACAGCCCGGCGGTCATGGAGGGCTGGCTGAGCTTTTTTACCGCCATCCGGCAGAAGACGAAGCTGGGAGGGCGCTATCGCGAGCTTGCCATCCTGCGCGTGGCCGTAATCAACGGCGCCGACTACGAATACAAGGCGCACCTGCCGTTTGCGCTGAAGGAAGGCGCCACCGCGGAGCAGATCGCCGCGCTCGGGTTCTGGCAGGTGTCGGCCCTGTACGACGCCGCCGAACGCGCGGTGCTCGCCTACACCGACGCCATGACCAAAGACATCCAGGTTCCGGACGAACTGTTTGCCGAACTGAAGCGGCATTTCGACGCGCAGGATCTGGTGGAGTTGACCGCCACCATTGCCGGCTACAACCTGGTGTCGCGCTTCCTCGAGGCGATGCAGGTGCATCACCAGAGCTGAGAGCGTCGCGCTAGGTCAGCTCGTAGGCGGTAATGATCACCGCGTCGGCGCGCCTTTCGCCGGCAGCGACGGCGATGATGCCGTTCAGCCAGGCGTATTTGGCCGCGCCCGTCTCGAATACCGGCGTGGTGCGGAAATAGTATTCGCTGGCATCGACCTGCTCGCCCGCGCCGAGCCGCGCGATTACCTCGGGCGGACCGCGGCGCAAGCCCCAGTTGCTGATGTAGATCAGCGCGCCGTCGTCGGTCTCAAGCGTGTATCTGGCATCGACTTCGACGATGCCGTCGCTGCGGACGATCTGCCAGTCGGCGCCGCCGGGCAGGATGCGACCTGACAATCTCGGGCCTGCGAAGGCTCCGCCCAATATATTGATCACGCGTCTTCGGCCATAAGCCGCGTTGCCCAGATCCAGCGGAGCGGCGATGTCGATTCTCGACGTGTACAGCAGCCGCAGGGCAGGTGTTACCGAAACTGCAGGCAGGGTTTCATTTTTCATTCGTTACCTTTCCGTTCCAAGATAGGCAGGCGGCATCGATCGCGTGCGAGCGATCGCCGTACCTAGGCGAAATCGGGCGCAATCAGGTCCAGCCGGTCGGTGATGACGGCGTCGGCGCCCCAGTCGAACAGCACGCGCGCGATCTCCGGATCATTGACCGTATAACAAAGCAGCCAGTAGCCGGCATTGCGCACCGCCCGCGCCTGATGCGGCAGCAGCATGCGATAGTCGCAGTGCACCGACACGCAGCCGAGCTTCTGCATCCACTGCTCCCAGTCGTGCGGAATGCTCTGGATCAGCGCGCCGCGCGGCAATTCCGGCGCGGCCTCCTTCGCTGCGGCGAGCGCCGCCGGCTGAAACGAGCACAGCAGCGGCGGCACCGCCGCGCCGTGCCAGAGTTCGCGCGCGGCGAGGGCGGTCGCCCTGCCGGTTTCGGCCTCGAAGCCTTTGACCGGCTTGATCTCGATGTCGGCCCAGAGCCCGAGTTCCACGCACAGCTCGCCCGCATGCGCGAAGCTGGGGACCCGCTCCCCCGCATAATCGCGCGAAAACCAGCCGCCGGCGTCGAGCGCCAGCATGTCGCTATAGGCGGTCTCGGCGATGGCGCCGCTGCCGTCGGTGGTGCGTTCCAGCCTTTGGTCGTGCATCAGGATGGCGGTGGCGTCGCCGGCCAGCATGACGTCGAATTCGACAGCGGCAAAACCGAGCTCCTTTGCCTTGCGCATGCCCGCGAGCGTGTTTTCCGGCGCGAGCGTGCCGCCGCCGCGGTGGGCGATGATGCGCGGATAGGGCCAGGGTTTCATGTTCACGTTTGCTTCCTGCCTATGGACAGCGGTATCGCCTGCGCGTTATGCGCGACCGGCGCTCGTCACGAGCATGGGCTTTGCCGGCTTCAGCGTCACCACCTTTCAATGTCGCCGGGCGCTCAGCGCCAGAATTTGACGTTGCCGCGTTCGAACTTGCGCAACTCCTCGTTGCCGCGCTCGACCGCGTCGTCCAGCGCTTGCTTCGGCCCTTTCTCGTGCGTCCACACCGCTTCCAGTTCCTCGTCGATGATGTCGCGGATTTGCGCGAAATTGCCCAGGCGTATGCCCCTGGAGTCCTTGGCCGGCTGGCGCAGCAGCTGCTGTATGGCGATGTCGGCGCCGGGGTTGGCTTCATAGTAGCCCTGCGTCCTGCTCAGCTCGTAGGCTGCTTTGGTGTTCGGTAGATAGCCGGTTTGCTGGTGCCACTCGGCCTGGATTGCCGGCGAGGAAAGGAAGCTGAGGAATCTGGCCACGCCCTTGTACTCGACGGGCTTCTTGCCGGCCACCACCCACAGGCTAGCGCCGTCGACGATCGTGTTTTGCGGCGCGTCCTTCACATCCTCGTAGTACGGCAGCTGTGCCACGCCGAATTCGAACTTCGCGCTGCGCTTGATGCCGGCGTAGGCGGAGGAAGAGCTGGTGAGCAGGGCGCAATCGCCGCTGGTGAATTTCGCCTCAGCCTCGTTCTTGCGGCCGGCGTAATCAAACAGCTTCGACTTGACCCAGGACGAGAGCTTGGCGATGTGACGCAGCATGATCTGGCTGTTGAACGCGAGCTTTGCGTCCAGTCCGAGGTAGCCGTTCGACCGGGTCGCAAACTCCTGGTGATGCCAGGCGCTCATGTTCTCCAGTTGCACCCAGGATTGCGAGCTGGTGGTAAAGCCGCAGGCCATGCCCGCCTCGGTGACTTTGATCGTGGCTGCCTCCATCTCGTCCCAGGTCTTGGGCGGGTTGGAAGGATCGAGCCCCGCCTTCGTGAACGCGACTTTATTGAAATACAACACCGCGGTGGAGCTGTTGAACGGCATCGACAGCATGCGTCCCCGGATATCGCTGTAATAGCTGCTGACGGCCGGAAGGTAGTCCTTGGAGTCGAATTTCTCGCCGGCCTGCGCCATTACCTCGTATGCCGGCTTGATCCCCTTTCTCAAGGTCAACATGGTGGCGGTGCCGGCCTCGGCCACCTGCACCAGATGCGGCGCTTTGCCGGTGCGAATTGCCTCTATTGCCGCGGCCATGGATTCGTCGTACGAGCCTTTGAATGCCGGCACCAATTTGTAGGCCGATTGCGCAGCGTTGAACTTGTCGGCGATGCCCTTGACGCTTTCGCCCATCGCGCCGTCCATCGAGTGCCACCACTGAATCTCGGTGGCGGCCCTGACGCTGCCCGCGGCGAATGCGCATGCCGCGGCGAGTGCGAAGCAAAGTTTCCTGGTGCTCATGCGGCGGCGCGCGCCAAAGACGGATTGAGGAATACCAGGATGCATTTATCGCCTGAACTCATACTTGTGGCGATGTTACATCAATCCCGGCCCTGCCATGGGATTCCAATCCGCGCCGGGGGCCGGTGACGGCCTGTGCTAGCATCGGTGTAAGCACCGCATCCGCACCGCACCACACTATGCCGCCTAGCTGCTTCGATCTGCTGCGCCTGCTCTCGGACGCGCGCCCGCATTCCGGCGCCGCTCTGGCGCGCGATCTGGGGGTCGCGCCCGCCGCTTTGCAGCGGGCACTGGGTGAACTGGAACAGTTCGGGCTCGTGCTCGACCGGGTGCACGGCCACGGCTATCGCCTGGCCGAGCGATACGATTGCCTGGATGCCGCCGCGGTGCGCACGCTGCTCGGCGCGCACGCGCGCAAATTCCAGGTAGAGCTGCTGGACGAGTGCGCATCCACCAATACGCTGCTGCTCGAGCATGCGCGCAGCGGCGCGCCCTCGGGGAGCGTGCTTGCGTGCGAACTGCAGAGCGCCGGCCGCGGCCGGCGCGGCAAGGACTGGCAATCCGGTTTGGGCGGCAGTCTCACCTTTTCGCTGTTGTGGCGTTTCGCGCAGGGTGCCGCGGGCCTCTCCGGATTGTCGCTCGCGGCGGGGGTGGCGGTGGC
>JAENXP010000038.1 GCA_016649475.1 Burkholderiales bacterium
CAATTTTGTATCTAATTGTCTTTACACAGTTATACTTAGATTGCCAAGCTGGGGTGCTAGGCGTATTATGCATACAAAATGTCTTACGCCATGGATCAAGATTCCGGAAATCGTACAGCGGTCAGCGACTCTGCGTCTGCCGCCGAGCCACGCCTGCTGGCCGCGGAAGTGCTCGAGCGCCTGCGCGACCTGATCATCCAGGGCGAACTCGCGCCGGGGGTGAAGTTGAACGAGCGCGTGCTGTGTGAACGCCTGCGTGCTTCCCGCACGCCGGTGCGCGAGGCGATCAAATTTCTCGCCTCCGAGGGTCTGGTCGAACTCTTGCCCAACCGCGGCGCGATTGTTACCCCCATCACTGCCACCACCGTGCGCGAAATGTTCGTGCTTCTGGGTGCGCTCGAAGCGCTCGCCGGGGAGCTTGCCTGTGCCAATGCGAGCGACGCCGACGTCGCCGAGATCAGGGCGCTGCACTACCAGATGCTGGCGCACCACGCGCGCGGCGAGCTCACGCTGTACTTCCGCTGCAACCAGCAGATTCACCTGCGCCTGGTCGAATGCGGCGGCAATGCGACCCTCACCAACACTTACCGCGCGTTGAACGGCCATGTGCGCCGCGCGCGCTACATGGCCAATCTCTCGCGCGAGCGCTGGGATCATGCGGTGGAGGAACATCAGAGAATCCTCGACGCGCTGACGCGCCGCGATAGCGTGATGCTGCCGACGCTGTTGCGCAGCCACCTCGGCAACAAGATGGCAGTGGTGCTGGACGCGCTGGCCAGCAAGCCGCTTGAGTAATGTAGTAAGGTAGTAAGGCGTGCCGAGGCGGCGCATTCAGAATTTTGCGGAAACGGCCCCTCGTTTTGCAGCAGGACCGGCGGCGGCGAAAGCGGTAGCGATGTCCGTTTCGCCCCTGAATCCCCATGGCAGCGCTGAAGCAAAGCAAGGAGAGCATCTTGAACATCGACATCATTTCCGACGTGGTCTGTCCCTGGTGCTACATCGGCAAGCGCCAGATCGAGGCTGCGCTCGCGCTGTACGCGCAACAGAACCCCGATGCGGACAAGCCCAGCGTTACCTGGCGTCCGTTTCAGCTCAATCCGCAGCTGCCCGCCGAAGGCATGAGCCGGCAGGACTATGTGGTGCAAAAATTCGGCGCTGCGCGGGCGAAGGACGTCTATGCGCGCGTGGCCGGAGTCGGCACCGAGTACGGCATTGCGTTCGCGTTTGACCGCATCGTGCGCCAGCCCAACACCGTCGCGGCGCACAGCCTGATCGCGCTCGCCGGCGCCGCGGGGCCGCAGGCCGACGGCTTGCAGGACCGGGTCAAGGAAGCCCTGTTGCAAGCCTATTTTCTCGAGGGCGTCGATTTGACCAAGACGGAAAACCTGGTTGCCATCGCCACCACCGCCGGCTTGGACCGGGACCAGGTGGAGCAATGCCTGGCCGACCCGCAGTCGCGTCAGGCAGTGGAGCAGGAAGATCAGCGCGCGCGCGCGATCGGCGTGCAAGGCGTGCCGTTTTTCATTTTCAACGGCAAGCTCGCGGTGTCCGGCGCGCAAGGGCCGCAGGCGCTGCTCGAGGCCATGCGACAGGCCGAAACCGCGGCCGCGTAAACAGCAGAATTCATCCGCGTTCGAGCTTCCATGGACCGAGCACCAAAGCAGGTTTCGACCGCTACCCTGCGCGCGCGCGCGGGCGACAGCGCGCTCGCCGCGCGGCTACGGCGCGAGATTCGGGGCGAGGTCCTGTTCGATGCCGCGAGCCGCGGCCGCTATTCCACCGACGCGTCGATTTACCAGATCGAACCGGTGGGCGTGGTGGTGCCGCAGACCGAAGAGGACGCGCGCCTTGCCATCCAGATCGCCGCCGACCAGGGCGTGCCCATCCTGCCGCGCGGCGGCGGCACCTCGCAGTGCGGCCAGACCGTAGGTGCAGCCCTGGTCATAGACAATTCCAAGTACCTGAATCGCGTCATTGAGTTCGACAAGGCTGCGCGCACGGCCGTAGTGCAGCCGGGCATGGTGTTGGACCAGCTGAACGCCTTTCTCAAGCCGCACGGCCTTTGGTTTCCGGTGGATGTTTCCACCAGCGCGCAGGCAACCCTGGGCGGCATGGCAGGAAACAACTCCTGCGGCTCGCGCTCGATACGCTACGGCAACATGGTGCACAACGTGCGCGGCATCGACGCGCTGCTCGCCGACGGCGCCGAATTCCACTTTGGCAGCAGCGATGCGATCTCAGGCGCGCCGCCGGCCTATCAGTCGCTGGTCGCGCGCGTGCATGCAGTGGTACGGCGCGAGGCGGCGGAGATCGAAGCGCGCTGGCCCAAGGTATTGCGCCGGGTGCAGGGCTACAACATCGACATGGTGCAGCCGGGCGCAGAGGGAGAGTTGCGCGCGCATAACCTCGCGCACCTGCTGGTCGGCTCGGAGGGCACGCTCGCCTATACGCGGCGCATCCACCTGGATCTCGCGCCGCTGCCGCAACACAAGACGCTGGGCGTGTGCCATTTCCCGACTTTCCATCAATCGATGCAAGCGCCGCAGCACATCGTCAAGCTCGGGCCCACAGCGGTGGAACTGGTGGACCGCACCATGATAGAACTCGCGCGCGGAAATGCGGCGTTCAAACCCATCGTCAACCGCTTTCTCAGGGGTGACCCGGACGCGATACTGCTGGTTGAATTCGCTGGCGACGATCGCGGCGAGCAGCTGGCAAAGCTCAGGCAGCTGGTGGAACTCATGGCCGAACTCGGGTTTCCCGGCGGCGTGGTCGAGATCACCGACGCGGCGCTGCAAAAGGAAGTGTGGGAGGTGAGGAAAGCCGGTCTCAATATCATGATGTCGATGAAAGGCGAAGGCAAGCCGGTGTCCTTCATCGAGGACTGCGCCGTGCCGCTCGAACACCTCGCCGAATATACCGACAAGCTGACCCAGGTGTTCGCCAGGCACGGCACGCGCGGTACCTGGTACGCGCACGCTTCGGTCGGCACTCTGCACGTGCGCCCGGTGCTCAATATGAAGGAAGGCGGCGCCAGACAAATGCGCGTAATCGCCGAAGAGGCCTGCGAGCTGGTAAGGCGCTACAAGGGCGCGGCCTATTCGGGCGAGCACGGCGACGGCCTGGTGCGCACGGAGTGGATCGAACCCATCATCGGGTCGCGCCTGATGCGGGCGCTGGAGGAAATCAAGGACCTGTTCGATCCGCGCGGCCTGATGAATCCGGGCAAGATCGTGCGCGGCACCAAACAGGACGACCGCAGCCTGTTCCGTTTTAAACCGGGGTATGCCGCGCAGCAACTCGATACCGCCCTGGATTGGAGCGAATGGAACGCACCCGATGCCGAAGTCTCCCCTGGCGTCGCCGGCGCCGCTTCCAGCCGGGGATTCATTGCGGCCGTGGAAATGTGCAACAACAACGGCCATTGCCGCAAATTCGACGCCGGCACCATGTGTCCGTCCTACCGCGCCACCGGCGACGAGCGCGACCTCACCCGCGGCCGCGCCAATACCCTGCGCCTCGCCCTGTCCGGGCAATTGGGCGCCGACGCCTTCACCTCGGAGGTGCTGCGCGAAGCCATGGATCTGTGCGTGAGCTGCAAGGGCTGCAAACGCGAATGTCCCACCGGCGTGGACATGGCGAAAATGAAAATCGAGTTTCTGCACCACTATCACAAGCGCCACGGCCGCTCGTTCAAGGAGCGCCTGATCGCCCATCTGCCGCGCTATGCGCCCTGGGCGGCGCGCCTGCACGGGCTCGCCAACCTGCGCGACGCTGTTCCCGGGCTCGCCCGCCTGAGCGAATCGCTGCTGGGCCTGTCGGCCAAGCGTTCCCTGCCCAGGTGGCGCGGCGATGCTTTCCATCTGGACCCGGTAAGGGCGCAGCGTGGCGGGATTGCGGCGCGTGAAGTGGTGCTACTGACCGACACTTTCAACAATTACTTCGAGCCGGACAACGCACGCGCGGCGCGCGCGGTGCTGGAGGCGGCGGGCTATCGCGTGCTAATTGCGCGTGCAGCCGACGATAAAGATGCGCGCCCGCTGTGCTGCGGCCGCACCTTCCTCGCCAGCGGCATGGTGGACGAAGCCCGGGCGGAAGCGCGGCGCACCATCGCCGCCCTGCAGCCTTATGTCGAGCGCGGCATTCCCATTATCGGGCTGGAGCCCTCGTGTCTGTATACCCTGCGCGACGAATTCAAGTCCATGCTCCCCGGTGCCGCTGCCGATGCATTGGCGGAACGGGCAGTGCTGTTCGAGGAATTTCTCGCCACGGAGCACCAGGCCGGCAGGCTCAAGCTCGAGCTTCGGGCGCTGCCGCAGAAAAAGGCGTTGTTGCACGGCCATTGCCACCAGAAAGCCTTCGGCGCGATGTCGTCCGTGGAACAAGTGCTGCGCCTGGTTCCGGAATTGAAAGTGGAAACTGTGGAGTCCAGCTGTTGCGGCATGGCTGGCGCCTTTGGTTACGATGCGGAGCACTACGAAGTTTCGCTGAAAATGGCCGAGGCGTCGTTGCTGCCGGCGCTGCGCAAGGCCGGCGCCGATACGCTCTTGGTCGCCGATGGCACCAGTTGCCGCCATCAGATACACGACGGCCTGAAAGATGCGGAAGTCAGCGGCACAGAACGCGAGGCGGTGCATGTCGCGCAGGTGTTGGCCCGGGCGCTGGCTGCGCCTGCCGGCCGCTAGGCACCGGCGCGCCGATGCCGGATGATCTCGGGCTGCTGCTGTTATTCGCCGGGATCGCCTTTCTAGGTTCATTGGTCTACGGCATCACCGGCTTCGGCTCCTCGCTGGTGACCATTCCGCTTGCGACGCATTTCGTGCCTTTGCCGTTTGCACTTGCGGTGTTCGCCCTGATGGATCTCGCCAACGCGCTGCGCATCGGATTTCAACATCCGGCCGACGCAATCAAGAGCGAGCTGGTGCGCATGGTGCCGCTGGTACTGCTGGGCACCGTAGTCGGCGTAACTGTGCTGGTAAATCTGCCGCGTGCCGGCGCGATGCTCGCGCTCGGCGTGTTCGTGCTGCTCTACGCGGCTTACAGCCTGCTGCGCCGGCCGGGGGGCGCAATCGTCGGCGTCGGCTGGGCCTATGTCGCAGGATTCTTCGGCGGCATCACCAGTACCCTGTTCGGCGCGGGCGGGCCGCCCTATGCCATCTATCTTTCCCACAGGCCCCTGGCAAAGGCGCAGTTTCGCGCGACGCTCACGCTGACCACCGTGTTCAGCATCGGCATGCGCGTCGTGGCCTTTGCCCTCACCGGCCTGCTGCTGAAGCGCGAAGTGCTGCTCGCCGCGGTCGCGGTGCTGCCCGCGGCGTTTGTCGGGGTTAGCCTCGCATCGCGCCTGTTCCGGAGCATTTCGCACGAGCTGCTTCTGCGCCTGGTGGCGTTGCTGCTGCTTGCAACGGGCGGCTCCCTCATAGCCCGGGCGCTGGGCTGAACGAGCGCGCTGCGCTAGACTGTAGCCCCATGCAGAGCATATCTTTTCGCGACCTGTTCGACCACATCGGCACCCCGCGCATGACTTTCAGCAAGCGCGCCGAGGCTTTGTCCGGGCGGGAGGTGGAACTGCGCGGATATCTGGTCGCCATGCATGCAGATCCAAGGCAGATAACCTTGGCAGGAGAGGCGGGCGTATGCCCGGACTGCGCCGAGAACCCGGTGGCTTATGTGCACCTGCCCGGCTTCAATCCCGGCGCGGGCCTGTTCAGCTCGCAGGCGGTGCGCCTGAAAGGCAGCCTGGCTTACGGCTTCGCCATCGCGCCGGAGGGCTACGCTACATTTCTGCGACTGGAGAACGCGAGCGTGGCGACCGGGCTCAAGCCCGGGCTGCTGTCGGGCAAACGCGGCTGAGGCTGCGCCTGCCGGATCAAGCGCTAGGCCATGACATCCGGATCGAGCTGGCGTTCCAGAAAAGTAAGCTGGTCTTTGAGCAACAACTTGCGTTTTTTCAAGCGCTGCAGGCGCAACTGGTCGGGCAAAGGTTTTTCCGATAGTCGCGCAATGGCGTCGTCAAGATCGTCATGTTCCATCTGTAGCTCGCGGACGCGCTGCTGCAGCGCCGAGTGTAGCGTTTCGCTCTCTTCCATTGCTGGCCCTCCCTGCGGATAGATTACACCTTTCGCGTGGCCCAGGCGAGCATGGCAATGCCGATCAAGACCATGGGCAGCGAAAGCCACTGGCCCATGGACAGGTTGAACGCCAAAAGGCCTAGAAAATCGTCTGGTTCACGAAAGAATTCGACGCCAAAGCGTAGCACGCCGTAGCCGATCAGGAACATCGCCGAAACCGCGCCCTTGGGGCGCGGCCGCGAGGAATAAAGCCACAGCACAAAAAACAGCAGCACGCCTTCGAGGGCAAACTGGTACAGCTGCGAGGGATGTCGCGGCAGGGGTCCGGCGCCGCGAAACACCATGCCCCATGGCAGATCGGTAACCCGTCCCCACAGCTCGCCGTTGATGAAATTGCCGATGCGCCCGGCGGCCAGCGCCGGTGGTACCAGCGGCGCGATGAAATCGGTGATCGCAAGCCAGCCGATGCGCTGTTTGCGTGCGATGTAAAGCATGGCGAGAAGTACGCCCAGAAACCCGCCGTGAAAAGACATGCCTCCCTGCCACACGGCCATAATTTCCAGCGGGTGCGAGAAATAGTAGGCCGGCTTGTAGAACAACACGTAGCCCAGGCGCCCGCCCAGCACCACACCGAGCACGCTGAAAAAAAACAGATCATCGAATACCGCGTACGAGATGTCTCCGCTCATGCCCCGCTTAATGCGGCTGCGCGCGAGCAGAAACGCGGCGCCGAAGCCGGCCAGGTACATGAGCCCGTACCAGCGCACCGCCAGCGGACCCACTGCGATCGCAATCGGATCAATCTGGGGATGGATCAACATGGCGCCTGTTCGATGCCCGCGGGGGATTAGAATGCACACCTCATTGTAAAGCGTATTCGCAACCGAATCACCATCGCGCGACCTTGCCCGCGCGCAATACCATGGCTTCCATTTTCACTTCCCCGCGCACCCTCGCCTATCTGGCCTTGATTTGCACCACAGCCCTTTGGGGCAGCATCGGTGTGGTATCGCGTGCACTCATGGAAACGATTCCGCCGCTGGTCATGGCGGCGGCACGCTGGGGCGTGGCGTTCGCCGTATTGCTGCCCTTGGTGTGGCCGGAACGGGTCAAGATCGCGCAGGCCATACGGCGCGACTGGAAACGCCTTCTGTTCCTGACCGCGGTCGGGGGCGCGCCGCAAAGCGCTTTGGTCTATACCGGGCTTGCCCAGAGCACGGCTATCAATCTGGGCCTGCTCAATTCGACCATCCCGGTGCTCATCATTCTGATCAGCTGGGGTTGGCGGGGCCGCCGTCCGCGCCGGCTGGAGGGCATCGGGCTAGCCACTTCGCTCGTGGGTGTGCTTCTTATTCTGGCGCATGGCGACCTGCGCGCGCTGCTGCAATTGCAGTTCAATTCCGGCGATTTGTTGATGCTGGGCGCGATGTTGGTGTGGGCGATATACACCCTGGGTCTGCAGGACCGGCCGCAGTCACTATCCCTGTTCGCCTTTGTGTTCGTCATGGCGCTGATGGGTGAATTGCTGACACTGCCTTTCGCCGCGCTCCAATGGGTGGGAGCCGGAGGCGTGCACCTGGGGACGCCCGAATTGCTCGGCTTGCTCTATATCGGTGCGCTCGCCACCCTGGTCTCGACTGCCCTGTTCAGCTACGGTGTGGAGCGCGTGGGCGCGGTGCGCGCCGGTATTCTGATACACCTGATGCCGGTGTTCTCCAGTATCTTTGCCACCCTGTTCATCGGCGAGCGCTTGCTCCTTTATCATGCCGCAGGCTTCGTGCTGGTCGCTGGCGGCGCCATACTCGGTTGTCTCAAGCGGGAGCCGGTGCTATCGTCTCGGGCTCCAACGCGAATCTAGACCGTGGTCGAAAATGATGGGGTATTTCCCCTCATGCCCCCTAAATCAGTCCGCTGGGAAATTCAGTCTGCAACGGGTTCCCGGGAATATGCAAAACCAAGGAGAATGTAATGGCGGAAAACCGTAGAAGCAGCCTCATCACCCAGGGTGTAGCCCGCTCGCCCAACCGCGCCATGCTGCGCGCCGTCGGCTTTCGCGACGGTGATTTCAGCAAGCCCATCGTCGGTGTCGCCAACGGCCATTCGACCATGAACCCCTGCAATGCCGGCATCCAGCCGCTGGTCGACCGTGCGATGGCGGCGCTCGAGGCCGAAGGCGCCAAGCCGCAGGTGTTCGGCGTTCCCACCATCACCGACGGCATCGGCATGGGTACGGAGGCGATGAAATACAGTCTGGTTTCGCGTGAAGTGATTGCGGACTGCATCGAGACCTCGGTCAACGGGCAGGCCATGGACGGCGTGCTGGTCTGCGGCGGCTGCGACAAAAACATGCCAGGCGGCATGATGGCCATCGCGCGCATGAACGTGCCCGCCATTTACGTTTATGCCGGAACCATCAAGCCGGGAAAGTGGAAGGGCCAGGATCTGACCATCGTCAGCGCGTTCGAGGCGGTGGGCGCCTATGCCGCGGGCAAGATGAGCAAGGAAGATTTCGTCGGTATCGAGAAAAACGCCTGCCCCTCCGTGGGCGCCTGCGGCGGCATGTTCACCGCGAACACCATGTCCTCTTCGTTCGAAGCGCTGGGCATGAGTCTGCTGGGCTCCTCGCAGATGGCCTCTCCCGATGCCGAAAAGGCCGTATCCGCCTCCGCCTCGGCCGAGGTGCTGGTCAACGCGATCCGCAAGCAGATCCTGCCGCGACAGGTCATCACGCGCAAATCGATCGAGAACGCGATCAGTCTGGTGATGGCCACCGGCGGATCCACCAATGCGGTGCTGCATTACCTGGCGATCGCCTCGGCGGCGGGCGTTAAGTGGAGCATAGACGACTTCGAGCGGGTGCGGCGCAAAGTCCCGGTGCTGTGCGACCTGAAGCCTTCGGGCCGCTACGTAGCCGTCGATTTCCATCGGGCCGGCGGTGTACCGCAGGTGCTCAAGATGCTGCTCGCGCACGGGCTGCTGCACGGCGAGTGCCTCACTATCACCGGCCGTACCATGGCCGAGGAACTCGCGGCGATACCGGACGCGCCGCGCCGCGACCAGGACGTGATCCGCCAGTGGGACCAGCCCATGTACGCTCAGGGCCATCTCGCCATCCTCAAAGGCAATCTCGCGCCCGAAGGCTGCGTGGCCAAGATTACCGGACTGAAAAACCCCTCGATTACCGGCCCGGCACGCGTATTCGATTCAGAGCCCAAGTGCATGGACGCGATCATGAAAAAGCGCATCAAGCCGGGCGACGTGGTGGTAATCCGCTACGAAGGGCCGAAAGGCGGTCCGGGGATGCAGGAAATGCTCGCGCCCACCTCGGCGCTGATCGGCCAGGGATTGGGCGAATCGGTGGGTCTGATCACGGATGGGCGCTTTTCCGGCGGCACCTGGGGCATGGTGGTGGGCCACGTTGCGCCTGAAGCCTACGTCGGCGGGCCGATTGCCCTGGTCAAGGAGGGCGATTCCATTACCATCGACGCGAAAAAACGCCTGATCCAGGTGAACGTCTCGGCCAAGGAACTGGCCGCGCGGCGCAAGAAATGGAAGGCACCCAAGCCGCGCTATACTCGTGGCCTGCTGGCCAAATACATGAAGCTGGTTTCCACCGCGAGCCTGGGCGCGATCACCGACGGCGATCTGTAACGGGGCGGCATTCGTGCGGGTTTTAGAAAAACCTGCCCGCTGCGCGCGCCAACCGGGTTTTCCGTACGGATGAAAAGCCATCCGCGCGGAAAACCCGGTTATGGTTAACTCCAAACGCAGTTTTGGTGTTTTCTATCCAAGATCGCCGATTGCGTACGGACGATTTTTCGTCCGCGCCAGATTACAGCTCCGAAACAAGAAGGGGCGCGAATTAAGTCCCACGGATACATACCATGCCCAACCGCCTCATCCAAGAAACCAGCCCCTATCTGCAGCAGCACGCCGGTAATCCGGTGGACTGGTATGCGTGGGGGGCAGACGCCCTGAACGCGGCGAGCGCGCAGGATAAGCCGATCCTGCTGTCCATCGGCTATTCCGCCTGCCACTGGTGCCATGTGATGGCGCACGAA
>JAENXP010000717.1 GCA_016649475.1 Burkholderiales bacterium
CCGGGTGAGCCACGCCCGGCAGCCGATCCTCCTCGACCGCGCCCAGCGCATCGAGCTTCTCCGTGTTGATGACCGCCGACAGCTGCGTGAGCGGAACCGCGCCGCCGGTGTAGCCGGTGCCACCGCCGCGCGGGATGATGGTGAGGCCGAGTTCGATGCAGTCGCGCACCAGCGCGGCAACTTCGTCTTCGCGGTCGGGGTGGATGACGACGAACGGATATTCGACACGCCAGTCGGTGGCGTCGGTGACGTGGGAGACGCGCGCCAGACCGTCGAACTGGATGTTGTCCCGGTGCGTACTGCGGGCCAATTTTTTGAGCGCGAGGCGGCGCAGCGACGCCACGGCGGCGAAACCGGCGCCGAAGGCTTCGATCGCCTCGCGCGCCCGCTCGATCAGAAACGTGACCTTCTGCGCGCGTTCGCTCTGCTGCGCCCTGGTTTGCTCATCGACGCCTGCTTTGGCCAGATGCTGCAGGCGGCGCTTTTCGATTTCGTCCAGACGGTGGTGCATGGCCGCGATCAGCGCCGCCCGCCGGCCCGGGTTGTCCTGGAGATCGTCTTGCAGGTAGGGGTTGCGCGACACCACCCAGATATCGCCCAGGACCTCGTACAGCATGCGTGCCGAGCGGCCGGTAACGCGTTCCAGGCGCAGTTCACGCAGCGCCTCCCAGGCTGGTTCGCCGAGCAGGCGCAGCACGATCTCGCGATCGGAAAACGAAGTGTAGTTGTAGGGAATTTCGCGCAGGCGGGCGGTCATCGGCATCCCCTGGCCATCACTGCGCGACGGTGGTGGCCCCGGTCTCCGCCTCCGGGGCGGCGACCGGCGGCGGGAAGATGTCTCGATAGCTGGCGTAGAAGCTCGCAAACAGGGTGGGAACGTAGGTGAGCATGACCGGCAGCATCACCAGCACGAATGCGTCCTGCGATCTGTCGCCGAGCAGTCCCCGCACCAACAGCGCGAGCACGAACAAGGCGAAGCTGCAGATCGCGCTCAGCACCGCCAGGGCGAGGCCGTAGGCGAAAAATGCCCGCCAGTTGCTCAGCGCGGCAAAAAAACTGTAGAACAGAGCCTGCAAGGCCGGCAGATCGCGCCACACCGACAGGGCGGGCGCAAACCAGAAGGCGGCCAGCACCGGCATGTACAGGGCGCCGGCGAGCATCGCAGCGCCGGCCAGGCTGCCGTCTTCAAATGCCGCGGCAGGCGGCTTCTCGCCGAACACCATCAACTGCAGCAGCAGCCCGCCATCGACCAGAGCCGACAATCCGAGGATGGCGAGCCCGCTCGCAAGGTAGAGGCCGCCCTGCCCGAGCAACGCCGGCAGGTTCGACCTGAATCCGGAGAACAGCAGATCGAAGCGCAGCTTGCGGCCCTGGTCGAGTTCCCGGCTCGTGATCATGAAACTGGCCGAGAAGGCGGGAATCAGCACGGTAGCCGCAAACCATCCGATTACCGGGATCATGCCCAGTATCTGCATCAGCATGATGTAGGACAGCGTCAGGAACGCCCACATCGCCGGGCTTTTGCGAAACAGCGCAAAGCCGGTCAGCACCCAGTTCCAGCCGTTGCTTGCAGGGACGGTGTTCATGTTGCCTGTGCCAACTCCTGCAGCACTACACCCACGGCGCATCCGCGCCATGGGCGATGCGCAGTTCGAGGATGCGGCGGAAGTGTTCGGGGTCGTGCGCATGCACCAGTTCGCCCGGGCGCGGCAGGTAAAAGTCGTACAGCCGCGACAGCCAGAATCTCAGCGCCGCGGCGCGCAACATGACTGGCCAGGCTACGCCCTCCGCCGCAGTGAAAGGCCGCTTCGCGTGGTAGGCGGCAAGCAGCGCGAGCGCTCGCGTCTCGCTGCTCTGAGTGAGGCTGCCCAGACTTTCGCCACGCGCGCGGGCCAGCTGGGCTTCGGGCCGGATGATGCCGTCGTCGCACTCCGGGCCTTGCCCGATGGCGACAGACGCTAGATGGCAACTGTCTCTTATACACATCTGACG
>JAENXP010000542.1 GCA_016649475.1 Burkholderiales bacterium
ATCAAATGCATAGCTCATATATCACTGATATATTATTCGCTTGTCCGGAACCGCAGGCGGGCGAATCTACGGGAGCACTACGATGGCGAACATACTTGAGGCGATCAAGGAGAAGTGCATCAGGGGCAAGCGGGTGGAGTTGATAGAGGAGGTGAAGCGTGCGCTCGCCGAGGGAATCGACGCCAAGACGGTGATGAACGATGCGCTGATTCCGGCGATGTCGGAAGTGGGCGAAAAATATTCCTCGGGCGAATTCTTTCTGCCCCAGATGATGCTTGGAGCGCGCGCGATGAGCGAAGCGCTGCAAATGCTCAAACCCCATCTTGCGCAGGGCACATACGAAAAGAAAGGCAAGGCGGTGGTCGGCACGGTCGCGGGCGACTTTCACGACATCGGCAAGAACATCGTCAAGATAATGCTGGAGGGCGGGGGCTACGAGGTGGTCGACCTGGGGGTGGACGTGAGCCCGGAGGCGTTCGTCAACGCGGTGAAGAACGAGGCGCCAGGGGTCATCCTGATGAGCGCGCTTATCACACTCACCATGGACAGCATGCGCAAGACCATCCAGGCGCTGGAGAGTGCAGGGGTGCGCAAGCAGGTGCTGATCGGCATTGGCGGGGCGCCGGTGACGCAGAAATTCGCCGATGAGATCGGTGCGGACTTTTATGGTTCGGACGCGCACAGCGCCGTCGAGAAATGCAACCAGCTGCTGCATTGAGCAACGCTACCGGAGATATGCAAATGACTCCCAAGGAAAGAGTGATGACGGCCCTGCACCGCGGCCAGCCCGACCAGGTGCCGTGGGTGGAGAACGAGGTCGAGGAACTGTTGCAGATCCAGATCATGGGCGGGCGCAATGACTACACCCCGGGAGAGCTGTGCCGCGCCCTGGGGATGGACGGCTTCGGCTACCATTTTCCCACCGGTGCCGCCGGCTCGGCCAGCCAGGCGCTGCAGACCTCCAAGTCGGTAAAAGAGGCGTTCTATTTTCCGAAGAAGATCACTTTCGACTTCGTGCCGCCGTGGATCGCCGACATGGGAGTAGAGCCGAGCGGGCGCACGTTCGTCAAGAAGGGCCTGCTGGTCGACCGCGATTCTCTCAAATTGTTCGACGAATTCCTGCCTGATCCGGATCATCCGGCGCGCTACGAACAGATAGCGAAATGGATCGAGCAGTACCGAGAGGATTACGCGGTGTTCGCGCGCATCCGCCTGGGCACGGCGAGCCTCATCGAGAGCATGGGCCTCGACGTGTTCTCGCTCATGCTCTATGACGATCCGGACCTGGTGAAGGAGATGCACCTGCGCTTTTCCGAATGGACCATCAAGGTGCTTGAGCATCTGAACAAGCTCGACCTCGATTTCTATTGGGCCAACGATGATCATGCCGACACCAAGATGCCCTGGGTCAACATGGAGATGTACGAGGAGTTTTTCTTCCCGTACCAGAAGATGGTCGCCGATGCGATCAAGAAACCCTGGGCCTTCCACAGCGACGGCAACATCTTTCCGATACTTCCCGGGTTGATCAAACTCGGCATGAATGCAATTCACCCGATCCAACCCGCTGCGATGGACATCGGCAAGATGAAGGCGGAGTACGGATCCAAGGTGTGTTTGATCGGCAACATCGACCTCGATTACACCCTTACTCTGGGCACCACCGAGGAAGTGGACAAGGAGGTGAAGGAGCGCATCGCAGTCGCCGGCAAGGGCGGGGGCTACATCATCAGCAGCGCCAACAGCCTCACTGACTACTGCAAAATCGACAACGTCTGGGCGATGTCTAAGGCGGTGAAGCAATACGGGAAATATTGAGCCGCCGATGCTGATCGTTGCCGAACGTGTCAACGCCTCGCGCAAGGCGATCCGGGCCGCGCTGGAAGTCCTCGATGCCGCGGCGATAGCGAACGAGGTGCGCATCCAGGCGGCGGCCGGTGCGCACTACATCGACGTGAATGGGGGCACCTTCCCCGGCCGCGAAGCCGAGCTGCTCTGCTGGCTGGTGGACGTCGCCCAGGGCGAAACGCAGCTGCCGCTGTGCCTGGACAGTCCTGATCCGCAGGCGCTGGTTGCGGCGCTGCCGCGCATCAAGGGCGAGCGGCCGATGATCAATTCCATCAATCTGGAGCCCGGGCGTTTCGATAAAATCCTTCCGCTTGCACGGCAATACAACGCGAAACTCATTGCGCTGGCGCAAGGTGAGGGCGTGCCCGCAGCCACCGCCGTGGAAAAAGTCGAACTTGCCGCGCGCCTTGTGGAACAACTGCTCGAGGGCGGAATGGTGCTGGACGATATTTACGTCGATCCGCTGGTATTTCCGGTAGGCACGGACTCCAGTTCGGCGCTTGCCACCGTGACAGCCATGCGCGAAATCATGGCGCGTTTTCCCGGCGTGCACACCATCTGCGGGCTGACCAATGTCTCCCACGGTCTGCCTGCGCGCAAACTCGTCAACCGGACTTTCCTCGCAGGCGCGATCGCCAATGGCATGGATGCGGCCATCATCGATCCCACCGACACGCTGCTGATGGCCACGCTGCTTGGCGCCGAGGCGGTATTCGGACGCGACGAATACTGCATGAATCTGATCGAAGCATTCCAGGACGGCAAGCTCGCCTGAGCCTGCCGGCTCTCGCGGACCTCACCCGTCTACAGCCATGACGAAGCCTGAGCCCAGGGCCGGCGGGATCGGCGTCTCCTTTCTCCCCGACTTGCGCCAGACACAGG
>JAENXP010000669.1 GCA_016649475.1 Burkholderiales bacterium
GTGGTCACGCCGGCGTAGCACACGCGCGGCGAGCCGGGGACTTCGATGTCAATCAAGGGCTCGGCGAAACACATGCCTATGCAGCCGACCGGAACCACCTCCGCGTCCACCTTGAGGCGGCGCAATTCACGCCGGATTTCCTCGGTCAGTGCGCCTGCCCCGGCGGCAAGACCGCAGGTGGCGCTGCCGATATGGATAATGGGGCGCTTGCCCGAGCGCAACCGGTCCCATTCCGACTTTGCAGTCTTGACCGCTGCGTCAAAAGCCGGCTTTACCCGCGTCATGGTCAGCCCCTCGCTTTGGCGGCGCGTGCCGGACGCGCACCCTTGCCCGTCTGATCGATTTCCGCCTTGAGCGAGGCCACGCTGACGCGGCCGCTGACCTTGCCGTCGATCACCACCACCGGCGCCAGCGCGCATGCGCCGAAGCAGGCGACGGTCTCCAAGGTGAATTCCCCGTTGGCGGTGGTTCGCCCCGCCTCCACCCCCAGGGACGCGCCGAGTTCATCTATCAGTTTGCCGCTGCCGCGCACATGGCAGGCGGTGCCGCGGCATACCGTGACCCGGTGCTTGCCGGGCGCCTCGTAGCGGAACTGTGCGTAAAAGCTGGCCACGCCCTCGACCAGCGCAGGCGGTACAGCGAGGTGGCGCGCGATGACCCGCATGGCTTCACGCGGCAGATACCCCATCGCCGCCTGTGCGGATTGCAGCATGGGGATCATCGACGACTGCGACGGCGAAAAAGTTTCAGCGGCGGCGGCGAACCAGCGCTTTACCGCGGGATCGGGCTTCGCCGCCGTCTCGCCCCGGCGGTTCTTGTTCGACCCGCCGGCTTTGAGCGCGCGCCCGCCATTACCGGCCGAAATGTGGCTAGCAAGCTTTTTCATGGACGCACTAGAGCCTCTCTGCAAACGCGCCGGATGTAGAGTCCTGACAGGAATCTACTTTCGCAGAAGTCGATGCCTTGCACTTTGACTCAGATCAATAGCCGCCTAGCCGCGACCCGCGCACATTTCGCTACGCAGCGCGTTTGGATTTGCACGAAACCAAGCCGTCCAATCCAGGGAGAGGACACCATGCGGTCCAGCGATGGCATGGTCAGCCGCGCAGGCCACATGTCTCGGCACGCCCGCACGTGCATTCTGCGCCACCTGCGCATAGAATGTGTTTTGGATGCAGTCGATCGCAATTTCCTTTGGAGGATCAAGTGAGCCGATTTGTAGAAAACTCCACTCAATTTTCCGCAGATTGCGCGCGGCAGAACGGACGATGCCGGGTCGTTCGAGAAAATATTCTGTTCCTCGATGACGGGAAAGAGCTTGCGGCTGTCGACCAATTGCAAAGGAAGTGCGGGCACGTCGTGGTCATTCCGGACCTGTCGTTGAAGGGTAAGGCCTTGCTTTACCACACGAGCTGTGAACGCATGACCGACCTTGTCAATCAGATATTTCAGAATTGTCTGGAATCGCCTGTGAGCCTGCCGCAGTCCAATGCGGAGATGACGATCGGTGAATTGCACCGCCGCGCTGTCACCATTTCCTATGATGAATGCAAGGCGAAGGTGAACGGTTTCAGCTTCGGACGCGCAACCAGGATATAGTCTTCCCGGGCGATACGTCTTCGTTTGTCGGAGGCCGCACCAGGCCCCCTTGCGGACGTCACGCTGTAAGGGCGGCTACCTCGATTTCAGCGAATGTTTTCCTGATGACGGAGCGATCGACATGCTTGCCGCGCGCTTGGCAATGGCGGCATGTTGTGCCCTGAACACGTGCCGGCTTCCGAGCTCGACCCGGCGCGCGAACGGTTTTTCGCATTTGTGCTTGGCTATATGAAAGGACTATTGCAATCACTATGAATACCACCGCCACCATCGCAGTATCACCGGTCATCCGCCTCGACGCGGCCGACAACGTTGTCGTCGCGCGCGCCAAAATCGCCGCAGGCACGCCAATCGATGCTGAAGGGGTCGTCGCCGCGCAGGAAGTCCCGTTGGGGCACAAGATCGCAACGCGCGCCATCGCCAAGGGCGAGCCGGTGTTGAAGTACAACACCGTGATCGGTTATGCGGGCGAAGACATCGCGCCGGGCACCTGGCTGCACAGCCACAACGTGCTGTTCGACGATGTGGTCA
>JAENXP010000138.1 GCA_016649475.1 Burkholderiales bacterium
GTTGACCGACCTGCTCGGCAAATGCGGGAGAAGGTTTCCGGACCCGCACTGCTGGTCCCACACGCTCGACGCCTACGACCGGCTCTTCGCCTCGGTCGGCATCGCGCTCGAGGCCGCAGAGCAGCGCGAGCGCAATGCACAGCAGGTCAACCTGTTCGGCGACGCCGGCGGTGTCGGAGGAGAACGGCCGGCGCTGATCGACGCCGAGCGCTGGGACGAAGGCCGCGTGCTGAAGGAGGAAAAGGCCAGCCTCGGCTTTTATCTCTCCGGGCATCCTTTCAGCGCCTACCGCGCGGAAGTTCAGCGCTTCGTGCGCACTACGCTCAAGAATCTGCAGCCCGGCGCCATCGGCGACTACCAGCAAAAAAGCCAGCTCGTCGCCGGCGTGGTCGAGTCGGTGCGCATCCAGAGGACGCAGAGCGGGCGCATGGTGATCCTGAATTTGAGCGACGGCAGTGCCGCGCAGGAAATCACCATATACAACGAGGTGTTCGACCAGTACCGGGAGCTGTGCAAGGAGGACAACCTGCTGGTGATAGAAGCCAAGGTGAAGACCGTGCGGCGCGCCGCCGCGGGCGAGGAGGGCGACGTCACCTTCATGCGCATCATCGCCGACAGGATTTACGACCTCGCGGCTGCGCGCGGCCAATTCGCCAAAGCCATACGCCTTTCGATCAATGGCGAGGCCAGCAGCGACGGCGCCGCCGCGGCCTCGCGCCTGCGCGACCTGCTCACCCCGTACCGCAAAGGCAGCTGCCCGGTGAGCGTGTGCTACCACAACGGCGCGGCCAGCTGCGAAATGCGGCTGGGCGAGGAATGGCGCGTGCGGCCGGACGACGGGCTGATGCAGTCGCTGCAGCAATGGCTGCGGCCCGAAAACGTGCAGGTGATCTACCCCTGAGGCAGCGCTATTCGCTAGGCCGCAGTTCGAAGCTGGAGAACGAACCCGTGGTTTCGCCAACATCTACGCGCTCTACCCGCGCTGCCGCCGGACCCCGCCGCGCCCAGGCGAGCATTGCTTCCACCGCTTCGGGGGTGCCCGCGATCACCGCTTCGACGCGGCCACCGCGGCGGTTGCGCACCCAGCCGGTAATGCCCAGGCCCTGCGCCTGTTCCATGAAGTGGTAGCGAAAGCCCACACCCTGCACCAGACCGGAAATAAGGACATGCCTGGCCATGTTTGCCTTGGTTTGCATCCGAATCGACAATATATCGGAAACTGCGACTCACGGCCCGCGCGTGGCTGGCCGTGAGTCGGGTGTCGAACAATATCGATGCGGCGCCGATGGCGGATCGGTGCCGTAACGGCGTTACTTGTTCTGGCTGATCATGTATTCGACCGCGGCCTTTACGTCGGCCTCGCTCTTGGCTCCGCCTTTGGGCGGCATGGGCTTCTTGCCCTTCATGACCGCAGCTGTCAGCGCCGCTTCACCCTTCGCGATCAGCGGCGCCCATGCGGCCTTGTCGCCCATCTTCGGTTTCATTGCCATATGGCAACCTTTGCAGGCCTTGTCGAATACTGCTTTGCCGTCCGCGGCCGCAACTTGCCCGCTGAGCACCAATGCCGCAACAGCACCTGCCAGAAATAATGCGCGTTTCATGTTTTTATTCCTTTCACGTTGATAATGCAATTACACCGGTAGAACGAACCCGCGGGCGAAGCAGCCTTCGCCCGCGGGCGCCTCCTCCCCTCCCAAAAATTCATCGCGCATCAGCCATGAGCGTGCGTCGCGTCATCGGCCCAAGGCGGAAACAGCCGGGTCAATACGTACAGCAGGCCGAGGGGCGCGGTGGTCAGAAGTATCGCCATGAGCGCGCCTTCCTTGCCCCAAAACGCCAGGTGATAGCTCAACAATCCCTTGCCGGTTTTGGAGATTTCCTGCCCGCCGATGACCACGTTCCAGCGCATCATGAATACGGAGAACAGCACCAGGCAGGCGCAGATGGTGACTCCGACCACCAGGGCCTTGCCGGTGGTGCCGCGCCAGATCATGTACGACAGCCAGAAGAACGGCGTGATCGCACCGACGGCAAACTGCAGGATGAAATACGGCACCAGCAGCGGACCGGTCACGTACTGCAGGATCATGTCCGTGCCCTCGCGGTTCTTGTAGACCAGGTTGGCGAACTCCAGGGCTTCGAGCAGCAGCGCTACCATGATGAAGGCCCAGATCGTATAGGCGAGGCCTTTCAGGCAGGCCAGATCAACCGGTATCTTGCGCATCTTGCACGTGGCGACATAGAGCACCGCCAGCAGCGAAACGCCGGAGATGATCGCCGAGAACAGGAAGATGACCGCCATCAGGTCGGAGGACCACCATTCGCGCGCCTTGACCGAGCCGTACATGAAGCCGACATAGCCGTGCAGGCCGTGGGCGCCCGGAATGCCGATGACGGCCAGTGCGAAAATCCACTTTTTGTCGTAACGCAGGGCATGCTCGGACACGTCATAGGAGCCCAGGGTAAGCACGCGGTAGAATTTCCCCAGCAGGTCCGTCCTCTTTTGCGCCTGCTCGACGATGTACGGGCGGTTTGCGAACCAGCCTTCCACAATCAGCAGGGCAACATAAAAACTCGCGAAAAAGCCGAACATGGCCATGGCCGAGGTCAGATGCGGCGTGATGGTCGCGTTGAACGCGCGTTCCGGATGCCCCAGGTGCAAGAGCAGCGGCGTGGGGACGAAAATCATGAAACTGAGCGAGGTCAGCAAGGCCATGTGCGCCACCGGCTTCAGCCGCTCGAAGCCGAACACCTGATACAGGCTGGACACGGTGAATGCGCCCGCAACCAGCCCGGTGATGTAGGGATAGACGGCGATGAGTATCGACCATTCGAAAACCGTTTCGTTCGGATAAACCCAGCCCGTGTAAGGGGAGAAATGAATAATCGATTCCACTAGTTCACCTCTTTGTCGATGCCAACATAGAAAACGTTCGGCGCATTGCCCATTTCGGCCTTGAGCACTTGCACCCGGTTATTGCGTATGAACAGGCTCACCGGGCTCTGCTTGTCCTTCAGGTTGCCGAATATGCGGGCGCCCACCGGGCAGACCTCCACGCATGCGGGCTGCAGTCCCTTGGTGATGCGGTGATAACACCAGGTGCACTTGTCCGCCACGCCCTTTTCCTCGTTCAGGAAACGCGCACCATAGGGACAGGCCTGCACGCAGTAGCGGCAGCCGATGCAATAGGTTTCGTCGACCAGCACCACGCCGTCCTCGGTCTTGTAGGTGGCGCCGGTGGGGCAGACCTGCACGCAGGCCGGATGGGAGCAGTGATTGCATAGCTTGGGCACAAAGAACGCTTTCTCCACCTTCGCGTCCTTGTAGCGGTTGGCGAACCGAAACGTCTTTTCCGAACCGGACGCCTCGATGTTCACCGGGTCCTGTTGGCTGTCGATGTGCACGTCTTTGTCGCCATCGATGTGGACATATCGCTCCACCCAGGTGCGGAACTGATGCGCGTTGGCAGGAACGTCGTTTTCCCGTTTGCACGCCTCGACGCAGCGCAGGCAGCCGATGCACTTGGTGGCATCGACGCCGAAACCCCATTGGTGCTTGGTCCAGTCATAGTCCTTGGTGGGGAACGAGGCGCCATCGGCCGCAGGTTCGGTCTTTGCTGAGACAGCCGCTGTGATGCCCAGGGTCGCGGCACCCACTGCGGCCCCGGCGCAGGTCGCTGCGCCGCCGAGTTTGGCGAGGAATGCGCGCCGCGCGGCCAACGTGGGTTTTGAGTTTTCGGTCATGATTTCACCTTTCCCTATTGGGTGGACTGGCAGCTCTGCGCGGCATAGTAGGCAGCGAGGTTTGCGATGTCGGTGTCGCTCAGGTTCTTGGCGACACCCGCCATCATCGGGTCTTTGCGCAGCCCCGCCTTGAATGCCTTGAGTACGTTCACCAGGTATCCGGGTTTTTGCGCGGCCAGTTTCGGCCAGGCGGGATTGGCGCCCCTGCCGGCTTGTCCATGGCAGGCGACGCAATTGGCTGCCAGGCTCTCGCCTGCGGTCACATCGCCGACAGGCTTCCCGCCGGCCGGTGCCTTGCAGCTCAAGCCGGCATAATAAGCCGCGAAATTCTGAATGTCGGCGCTGCTCAGCCCGCTTGCCAGCGGCGTCATGACCGGGTCCGACTGATCACCGGATTGGTATGCCGCGAGTATCCGTGCCAGATAGGCCGCGTTCTGACCGGTAAGATTGGGCCAGGTATCGTTCGGGCTGTTGCCATCGTCACCGTGACAGCTGGCGCAGGCGTCTGCGCTCTGCTTGCCGAGGGCTGCGTCGCCGCTCACCTTCGCCGCGGCCGTGGAAATCTTGGGCGAATGCGGGTTGTGGCAGACGGCGCACTGTTGGCCGCCCGAGTGCGCAGCGACCTCGATTTGCGGCTGGGTAACAGGCCTGCCCGGCATGGCCTCGTGGCACTGGGTGCAAAGTCTCACCGTGTCGGTGGGGATAAACAGCTTGCCGCTCTGGGGATGGCCCTGGGCGGCACCATGACACACTTCGCAGATAACGCTCTTGTGGCTACTGGCCGACCATTGCGCGCGGCGCTCGGTGTGACAGCCATAGCAGTAGCGCGGGGTTTGATAGACCGGTTCCTGGGCGGCGATTTCCGGGACCGAATTGGCGCGATAGTGGCCGTAGCGATAAAAGGAATCGACCGTGAGCAGTGGCGCAGCGATCGCTGCGACCGCAAGGACAGCAACAATCAGCAGGATCAGTCGAATGATATGCTTGGGCATGGTTGCCTCTCGGATCAATGGTTGAGACCGTCTAGAAAATAGGGTGAGGGCGCGCGTTCCAGGAAGAATTTGTCGCGCTTCAAGTCGTGATACGTTCCGCCGAAATAGCTGCTGTTCGGGTATGCGTTGCGGGAAATCTCCTCGGCCACGCCGCGCGCGACCCGGGCGCTGTTGGCGAAAACGACGATGCGGATATTCGGGTCCAGGTAGCGCAGACGGCGGTCCTGTTTGGCCTTGCTCGCCTCGCCCGCAATGATGCTATGCGCGGTGGGTATGGTGCCCGCAGCGTACTCGGCGCGCGGTCGCGCATCCACGATGACGGCATTGCGCGCGCGAAAGATTTCGCGAAAGCCCTGCAGGTTCGTTTCCGCGGCGTTGCCCAGGATCCGCCAAACCGGCAGGCCGAGCTGATAGCGGCTCACGTTCGAATAGCCCATGCGCACGAGATCGTCGGATTTGGCTGTGGCGAGATCGCAGAACGGGCCGTCGGAATACACGACCATGGCGGCTGTATGGTCGGCGTAGTTCTGCGGGAACCGTCCCAGCTGCGTCTCGTCCAGATTGATGCTTCCGGGAATATGCGCAATTGCGTACTCGTTTTTCGGCCGTGCATCAAACACGATGGCGCCGCCGCTGGACAGGATCGCATTCAGTTCGTCTGTCGATATTTCCGGTGCGGCTTTGCCCTGCGCCCCCAGTATCGCCTCGTAGATGTTTGGTCTGGGGCCGGCCGCATGTGCGGGCGGCGCGACGCCGGTCAGGCAAGCGAGAATTGCCGCCAGCAGGACAGTGGGAATCGACGGACTCGGGCTGATCAAACATCGGGTGTACATGGCTCGTTTTCTTGGTGCTTGGAAAGAATGATGCGGAATTGGACCTCGCCCCACAACGGACTCTCTGCGCGATTTCGGGCCAACCGGCGGGACCATGGTCTGAGACCATGTGCGGTGGCGGCTGCATGCCGCGACTGTTACGCTGTAAGCCTGTCGGGGTCTGCAGCCAGGCGCGGGACATCTCCTCGCGTGTTTCCGGGGCAGACACTGGCAAAATGATTCTCGCTGCGGATTCTTGGGATAGACTTGCATCGTCATGAACGCGTTTTCCAGGCTCAGCCTCGTCCACCGGTTTCTGCTCATCGGCTCCCTGATCCTGCTGGGCGGGATGGCGCTGATCGGCACCTGGGTGGGCAGTCAGATCGAAACCGGGGTCATCAGCGGCACCGGGATTGTGACCAATATGTATCTGGATGGCGCCATTTCCCCTCATGTGCAGTCTTTGGCTGCGGGGGAGCGCCTGGGCGATGCTGACAGGGTCGCGCTGGATCGGATGCTCTCGGGTACGCACCTGGGCGAGCACATCGTGGCGCTCAAGATCTGGGGGCGCAATGGCCGCATCATTTACAACAGCACCGATCCGTCAGCGGTGGGGACCATCTATGCGATGGAGGCTCCGCTGGCGTCGGCGTTTTCCGGCGAGGTGCGCTCGCGCATCGTGGAACAGGCGGAGCTGGAGAACGTTTTCAGGGACACCCGCTGGTCGCGCCTGATCGAGACCTATAGCCCGCTGCGCTCCGAACGCGACCGGTCCGTGCTGGCGGTGGCGGGATTTTTCCATACCGCCGAGGGCCTGGGGCAGAGCGTGCGCGCGGCGCAACTGCGCAGCTGGGGCGTGCACGGCGCGATAACCCTGGCTATGCTGGTGCTGCTCGCGACTCTGGTCAAAAAAGCAAACGACATCATTGCGGCGACGCAGCGCGAACTCAAGGAAAAGGTTGCGCA
>JAENXP010000076.1 GCA_016649475.1 Burkholderiales bacterium
CCCGCAGGAACAGTCTCGGTCAAAGCGACCGGAGCGAACGGCGGAGTCCTCGCGACAGCGCTGACCATTAAATAAGCATTGGCGGCCTGCGACCCCTCTAGGCGGGGGTCGCAACCTGCACCCAACCACTCATTCGATACCCCACGTTAAGGAGATTTGCAATGTTTGCACCCTCGAAAATCAAGTCTGGCGCGCGCGCAATTGCGCTTGCATTCGCGCTCGCCGGCAGCAGCTTTTCCGCGCACGCGGTGTTGGAGCGGGTCGGTCCCGTGAGCACCGTTCCCTCGGAGGGCGGCTTCCCGTCCTGGTATCAGGACACTACCGGCATCTCGATGCAGTTCTGCGGCCCCAAGAATGATTCGGAACTGGCCGGAGGATGGTGTCTGCTGCTTCCCGGCAACGTAAACGCCACTCCCGAAACCTTCCCTTCGGATTTTTTCATTGAACACTTCTACTACGCCGCTACTGCAATCATGGACCACCCGGGGATCGCCGCCAAGTCGCTGCTGGTCCTGGCGCAGGAGGCTTCTTTCGCCAACGGCTTCAATGTCGTGCCGGGCGAGCAGATCGTGTTCTCGCGCATCCGCGTCAGGCTGACCCCGGCGCCCGTTACCGGAACCTACCGCTTCATCCACCCCTATGGTGAAGAGGTGGTGCAAGGCGTCGCAGGCACCCGGATCAGCTTCACCGACGACGTCGGCCTCACTTGCCTGAGCAGCTTCGACTGCTCGCTGGGTTCACGCCTGGGACCGTTCCTGCTGCCCTCGGCCACCCCCGGCGGCGCGGAGATGCCTGCGCTGACTGCTGCGAACCCGACCCCGGATACCGATCCAAATCACTTCAACGGCGCGTTCGCGCCTACGCCCTACCCGGGCACCGGGGATGCGTACATCGCCGACCCCGCCCGTATCGGGCCGGTCACCGGCAGCAGCCTGCCGGACTTCGTCGACTCGACCGGGAAACTGCGCAACCACAACATCTTCCGTATCGAAGGGCCGCCCGGGTCCGCCCTTGGCGTGGATCCCGCGACCGGCGCGGTTGTTGACTGGGCCGAGACCACCGCCTTTGCCCTGGCGGGTCGCCTGTATGCCGGCGCCATGACCGGCAACTCCAGCGTCAGCCGCGCAAGCTACACGAGCAACGCCAACGGCCTGAAGCTGGATGTGCTTGCGTCCGGCAGCCCGGCCACCGGCGCACGGATGCCGACTCAGCCTGCACCCGAGTCGATCACGCCTGCGCTGACCTTCTTCGATGCCCCCTGTGAGGGCACCGTAGACGCTCTGGGTACGGTCCAGCCTCCGTTCAGCGCACCGGTGGGGGCGACCGAGACGCAGATGTTCAATACCGGCGAATCCTACTGGGGACAGACTCGCCCCGCGGCGGTTCCTTCCGCGGTGTGCGTGAAGCACGGCAACGCACGCGATGCGTTCGGCAATATCGTGCCGGTGTTCCTGCCGAAGAGCGTCACGGACGAAGTCACCGTCACTCAGGCGCTCTACGATCCCAGCACCAGGTCCCTGTCAGTGGCTGCCGTCTCCAGCGACGAAAATGCTCCGCCTGCGCTGAAGCTGGCGTACCAGGGCTACAACGGTGACCTCAGCGGTGGCCAGATCGTCGTGCCGAACATGGTTACGCCGCCTTCCAAGGTGCGTGTGCTGTCCAGCGCTTCGGGCAGCAGCGAATACCAGGTGAAGACGGTCATCCAGGCCGCACCGGCTCCGGATGCGCCAGTAGCCGTGGCTGATGCCTATACGTTTGCCGAAGATTCGGGTGCGCATGTACTCGGTATCCTCGCCAACGACCTGAACGCCACCGGCGGCACGGTGACATTGTCCTCGGCGCCTAGTTTCGGTACCGCGGTGGTCAATGCTGACGGTACGGTGACCTACGCCTCGAATCCGAATGCCTACGGCGTTGACTCCTTCACCTATACGGTGACGGTGGGTGCGCTGGTATCGGGTTCGGCGACAGTGTCGCTCAATCTCACCCCGGTGAACGATGCGCCGGTCGCAGTAGACGATTCGGCTACCGTACCCCAAGGCACGATGATCCAGATCAACGTGCTTGCCAATGATACGGACCCTGACGGCTCCGCGGATCTGTTCGAAGCGGTCCTTTCAGGAGGCGTGCCTGGCGGAACCACCATAAACGGTGGCGCGGGCGGGATCTTCAACTTCACCTCTTTGACGGCGGGTACCTACACGTTCGATTACCGTGCCCGAGATCAGTCCCTTACTACATCAGCCAACACGGGGAAAGTGACGGTGACGGTAACCCCGGCAGAGCAGGCCCAAATCAATAGGAACGAGTATGTGGTCAGGAGTAGTCGTCTGACGGTCGAGGGTACCACCACCCCGGCAGGGAACCAGTCGATCACGGTCCTGTGGCTCGACAATGCCGGCAACTCGCTCGGTACTGCCGCGACTACCGTGGCAACGGCAGGTGTGTGGAAGGTTAAAAACGTGCAGGTCACCAAGCCCGCTCTTGCGACTATGATCGTGGCCACCACACCTGCGGCGCCGTACGACCCGGCTAACCAGGCGAACGTGGCTACGATCATCCCGAAGTAATCGTACTGGCAGCAACCATCAGCCCCACCCGCAAGGGTGGGGCTTTTTTTTTGCTGTGCCGGTCATGCCGTTCCGCACCATGCAGATGTGGGCATGCAGGCAAGTTGTCTCACTGGAAAATCGTGCGGCGCAAAGGTGTGGGAAAGGTCTTTCCCAAAAATACGCTTATAGCCCGGGCATCTGCGGGCCTACATTCTGAGCCCACTTGACGGCTAGACATTTAGCGGGTATAACGCGAACAAGTGTTTAGTTTCAAGTGCTTGAGAGCGGTTCCCTAAGCGGTTCATCCTTTTCAGTCTTGAGATTCAAACATTCATCGGGTTAATCCCGAAATTCTCAACTTTTAAAGGAACGCGATATGGCAACCGGTACAGTGAAATGGTTTAACGACTCGAAGGGCTTCGGCTTTATTACCCCGGATGGCGGCGGCGAAGATCTATTCGCACATTTCTCTGAGATCAACATGCAGGGCTTCAAGACGCTCAAGGAAGGACAAAAAGTGTCCTTCGAGATCGTGGACGGCAAGAAAGGCAAACAGGCGGCCAAGATTCAAGCTGCCTGATCCAGTCGTAATTCCTTTGAAGAGCCGGGCACACCAAGCCCGGCTTTTTTTATGCTCCCGCGCCGGCGATACCCGTATGCGCAGGTGCGCCTGCGGTCATTTCGCGTACTTGCGGAAATCGGGCTTGCGCTTTTCGCGAAATGCATTGCCGCCTTCCTTTGATTCATCGGTATCGTAGTAAAGCTTGAGGGCCTGCATCGCGAACGAAGAAATTCCCCGGATCATCTCGGTGTCGACGTTGAACGAGCGCTTGGCCAGCGCGATCGCCGTCGGGCTCATCTGCAGTATCTCGGCACACCATTTGGCGACTTCGGCATCGAGTTGTTCGTGCGGCACGACAGTGTTGACCAGGCCCATGCTCAAGGCCTCCTGCGCGCCATAGCGCCGGCACAGGTACCAGATTTCACGCGCCTTCTTTTCGCCCACGACGCGCGCCAGCAGCGCTGTTCCGAAACCGGGATCGACCGAGCCCACTTTCGGCCCCACTTGTCCGAACTGCGCCTTGTCCGAGGCGATGGCCAGGTCGCACAGCGTCACCAGTACGTTGCCGCCGCCGATGGCGTAACCGTTGACGCGCGCGATCACCGGCTTCGGAATGTCGCGGATGATGCTCTGCAGTTCTTCCACCGGCAGTCCGATGGTGCCGCGCCCGCCATAGCCGCCGCCTTCGGCATCGGCGCTCTGGTCGCCGCCGGTGCAGAAAGCCTTGTCACCGGCGCCGGTGAGCACGACTACGCCGATGTCGCGGTTCCAGCCGGCCTTGCCGAATGCCTGGATCAGTTCTTCGCAGGTATTGCTGTCGAAGGCGTTGTAGACTTTCGGACGATCGATGGTGATGGTGGCGACGCCCGCCTGCTCGGCGTAGATGATGTTGTTGAAGTCCATGGTGCACCTTTCCTTATGGGGTTGAGTGGTTTTATCCGGCCATGGTCAGGCCGCCCGATACCGAGAGTACCTGCCCGGTGATGAACGCGGCGTCGTCGCTGGCGAGAAAGCAGACGGCGCCGGGCAGATCGCCCGGCTGTCCCAGGCGGCCGAACGGAATCGAGCGCGTCAACGCGCTGCGCAACTTGTCCCCGTATTCGCCTTCGCCGCAAAAGTCCCGGAACAGGGCGGTGTCGGTAGGCCCGGGACAGACCACGTTGAGCCTGATCTGGGTTCGCGCCAGTTCGCGCGCCAGCGTCTTGGTAAACGCGATCAGGCCGCCTTTGCAAAATGAGTAGACCGACTCGCCCGAAGATCCCACCCTGCCGGCGTCGGAGGCGATGTTGACGACGTTGCCGCGGCCGCGCTGGCTCATGCCCGTGAGCACCGCATGGTGCATATGCAGCGGACCGTAGAGATTGACGGCGACGATCTTTTCCCATAACGCCCTGTCGGTTTCGAGAAAGTTGGCGGCCCGGTCCCAGCCTGCGTTGTTCACCAGCACGTCCGCGGGCCCGAGCTCGCGTTCGGCCTGCGCCACGGCTGCAAGCACGCGCGCCTGGTCGGCGATGTCGACCGCGTAATCCTGCGCCCGCCCTCCGGCGGCGCGTATCGCCGCCGCGGCATCGCCCGCCGCCTCGCCGTTCAAATCGAACACCGCGACTATCGACCCCTCTTCGCCAAAGCGCTGGCACAGCGCAGCGCCGATGCCGCCGCCGCCCCCGGTCACGATGACTACTTTGTCTTTCAGTCCTCTCACACCGGCTCCTTCAACTGTTCGCGGAGATTGGATTCGCGACCGCCACTCGAGGCGACCGACGCGATGGCAAGTCGGCTCGGGTCTTGGTGCGGCTTGGTGCGGCTTGTTGTTTAGTTCGACCGCGTTGGGTATTATGAGTACGAGACTACCCCTGCGCAACCGAGTTCAGCGACGGGGCATCAGGAAGCAGCCAGAGTCATAAGGGTCTGTTGACATTTTGCCTCCGGAGCACCGGCTGGTCCGGTTGCTGGCGTCGTTCCCAACCTAGCAAAGCCGGAGAAAAGCAATCATGGAAATTCCCGCTCCCGATCAATACCAGGAGTTGCGCGAAGCGCTGCGCGATCTATGCCGCGGCTATCCCGACGAGTACTGGCGCAAGCTCGACTACGCGCGCGATTTTCCGGTGGAATTCATCGACGCGCTGACCAGGGCCGGCTGGCTGGCCGCCCT
Organism: Burkholderiales bacterium; assembly: GCA_016649475.1. GTDB lineage: Bacteria > Pseudomonadota > Gammaproteobacteria > Burkholderiales > SG8-39 > 2-12-FULL-64-23. The sequence continues at coordinate 5,267 of JAENXP010000076.1, forward strand.
GATACCGCAGGAATACGGCGGCTCGGGCCTGGGGCTGGCGCAGGCCTCGGTGATCATGGAAGAGATCAATCTTTGCGGCGGTAACTCCGGCACCTGCCATGGCCAGATGTACAACATGGGTACGCTCTTGCGCCACGGCTCAGAAGCGCAGAAGCGCAAGTATCTGCCCAAGATCGCCTCGGGCGAACTGCGGCTGCAGTCCATGGGCGTGACCGAGCCGACCACGGGCACCGACACCACCAAGCTCAAGACCACGGCGGTGAAGCAGGGCGATCGCTATGTGGTGAACGGCCAGAAGGTGTGGATCTCGCGCATCCAGCACTCGGATCTGATGATACTGCTCGCGCGCACCACGCCGGTCGCCCAGGTCAAGCGCAAATCCGAAGGCATGTCGATATTCATCGTCGATTTGCGCGAGGCCATCGGCAAGGGGCTCACGCTGCAACCGATACGCAACATGGTGAGCCACGATACCTGCGAGTTGTTTTTCGAAAACCTGGAGATACCGGCGCAGAATCTGATCGGCGAGGAGGGCAGGGGATTCAAGTATATCCTCGACGGGCTCAATGCCGAGCGCATACTGATCGCCGCCGAGTGCATAGGCGACGCCTACTGGTTCATCAATCGCGCGAGCGGCTATGCCAAGGAGCGGGTGGTGTTCGACCGCCCCATAGGCCAGAACCAGGGAGTGCAGTTCCCGATCGCGGATGCGTACATGGAAACGGAAGCGGCGAACCTGATGCGCTGGAAAGCGTGCGGATTGTTCGATCAGCACCTGGCCTGCGGCGCCGAGGCGAACATGGCCAAGCACCTTGCAGCCAAGGCTTCATGGGAGGCGGCCAACGTCTGCCTGCAGACCCACGGCGGCTACGGCTTCGCCTGCGAGTACGACGTCGAGCGCAAGTTCCGCGAAACGCGGCTGTATCAGGTCGCGCCGATTTCGACCAACCTGATCCTGTCCTATGTCGCCGAGCACGTGCTCGGCCTGCCGCGGTCGTTCTGAACATGGCCAAGCTGAGCGGCCGTACCGCGTTTCTGAAACTCCTCGTCGACGAGGGCGTGAGCCATCTGTTCGGCAATCCGGGCACCACCGAATTGCCGCTGATGGAAGTGGTGCCTGATTTCCCCGAGCTCAAGTATGTGCTAGGCCTGCAGGAAGCCGTGGTCGTGGGCATGGCCGACGGCTACGCGCGCGCGTCCCGGGGACTCGCCGCCTGCAGCCTGCACGTGGCCCCCGGCCTGGGCAACGCGATGGGCGCGCTGTATAACGCCAAGTTTTCCGGCTCGCCGCTGATCGTCACCTGCGGGCAGCAGGAACAGGGCCACGGACTGCTGGAGCCGCTGCTCTACGATCCGCTGGTGCCGATAGCGCAGCCCATGGTCAAGTGGGCGGTGGAAGTGACGCGCGCAGAAGACCTGCCGCGCATCGTGCGCCGCGCCGCGAAAGTGGCGCTGACTCCGCCTACCGGCCCGGTATTCATCAGCCTGCCCGGCGACGTGCTCGACGCCGAAGCCGAGCTCGACTTCGGCAAGCCGACCAGGGTGGACGCGCGCGTGCGGCCCGCGGACGAAGCGCTGGAGCAGCTCGCGGCGAAGCTGCTGGCGGCGCGCAATCCGATGATCCTCGCGGGCCAGGAGCTGGCGATACACGACGCTTTCGCCGAAGCGGCCGAACTCGCCGAATTGCTCGGCGCCGCGGTGTACCAGCAGCCGATTCATTACTGCGCGCAGTTTCCGAGCGCGCATCCTGCCTATCTCGGCGCGTTGACGCGCAGCCAGAAGCAGGTGCGCGCCGCGCTGGAACCCTACGACCTGATGCTGTGCCTGGGCGCGGACCTGTTGCGCATGTCGGTCTACAGCCCGGTCGCGCCGCTGCCCGAAGGCATGCCGGTGGTGCATATCAGCGAGCGCGACTGGGAGCTGGGCAAGAATTATCCGACCGAAATGGCGCTGCGCGCGAACGTCAAGGAGACCCTGCGCGCGCTGCTGCCGCTGGTGCGCGAGCGCCGCTCAAGCGCCGGGGCCGAAGCGGCCGGCCGGCGGCTGGACGCGCTCAAGTTGCGCAATTGGACGGTGCAGCGCGAGCAGGCCCGCGTCGAGATGATGCGCGCCGCCGAGACTGCGCCGATCGATCCGGGCTACCTGATGCTTTCCATCTGCGAGACGCTGCCGCAGGATGCGATCGTGGTGGAGGAGGCGCTGACCTCGGCTACGGCGCTGCCGGGCTTCCTGCATTTGCGCGATCCCAAGTGCTACTACGGACTCTCCAGCGGCGGCCTCGGCTTCGGCGTGCCCGGCGCGGTAGGCATCAGCCTGGCGCAGCCGGGGCGACCGGTGGTGGCGATCATCGGCGACGGCAGCATGATGTACGGGGTGCAGGCACTGTGGACCGCGGCGCACCTGAAGCTGCCGATCACCTATGTCGTCGCCAACAACCGCAGCTACCGCATCCTCAAGGAACGGCTGGTATCCATGCGCGCCACCGACCGCTTTACCGGCATGGATCTGCGTGATCCGGAAATCGATTACACCGGTCTCGCGCGCTCGCTCGGCGTCGCGGCCGAGCGCGTCACCGATCCGCAGGCCATAGTGCCTGCGCTGCGCGCCGCGCTCGCCGCCGGCGGCCCGCGCCTGATCGAAGTGATGATCGCCGACGGCTTCGGAAGCTGAAAAGGCTCTGCATGCACCGTCTGAAATACTGTCGCAAGCCATCTCGGACTTGCGCGCTGCGCGC
>JAENXP010000321.1 GCA_016649475.1 Burkholderiales bacterium
GGATAATATCCGGCGTGCGAATTCGGGTAGAGGTAGATTTTCTCGAAATCCGTCTCCCCAAGTTGTGTCAGGACTTTCTCGTTGGCGCCGGTTGAGGCGATCACGCCCTCGAAAATCTGACAGATCGAGGTGCCCTGCGTACCACGGAAACGGGAGTTGCGCCCGGCGATCACATCGGCCGCGATGCGGCCCTGCCGGTTTGCCGGCCCGGCGAGCGCGACGAGAGACCATTGGCCGGTGACGAAATCCCTGACCTCGACCGCATCGCCGACCGCGAAGATATCGGGGTCGCTGGTGCGCATCTGCTCATCGACGCGGATACCTCCGCGCTGGCCGATCTCGATGCCAGCCATCTTCGCCAGCGCCGTCTCCGGATGCACGCCGATCGCGAGGATCACGATGTCCGCCGGCAGACGCTTGCCCGAAGCCGTGAGGACTTCCAGCGCGCCATCTGCAGACTGCTCGAATCCGGCCACGCCGTCATTGAGTTCAAGCTGGACGCCGTGCCTGACCATGTAGCGTTCGACGAGGCGCGCCATCTCGGGATCGAGCGGGGGCATGACCTGATTGAGCCGCTCGACCAACGTCACTTCGAGGCCGCGATGGGCTAGGTTTTCCACCATCTCCAGGCCGATGAAGCCACTGCCGACCACCACCGCACGCTTTGCAGGCAACACCGTCTGATAACCTGAGTACGAGTGCATGCCAGATTGATCTACCGTTCCTTGGGCCAGCCATTCGCGTATGCTTCTGGCGTCGGGCACGGTTCTCACCGAGAAGATTCCCGGCAGATCGATACCGGGCAGCGGCGGACGGATCGGCGCCGCGCCGGGCGACAGCACGAGTTTGTCGTATGCCTCAGTCGTTACCTCGCCGGTAACGTGGTTCTTTAGTTCCACGGTTTTCTGGGCGGCTGCGATGCCAACCACCTCGCAGCGCGTCCGGCAATCGATCGCGAACGTTTCGCGGAACGTTTGTTCCGTCGCCACCAGGAGGCTCGACTCTTGTTCAATCGAACCGCCGACATGGTAGGGCAGTCCGCAGTTCGCGTACGATACGTATGGTCCACGCTCGACCATCAGGATTTCGGCTTTCTCATCCAACCGGCGCAGTCGCGCCGCACACGATGCGCCGCCAGCCACTCCACCAACGATGATGATCTTCATTGTTAATTATCTCCTTTTAGATCTCACTAAACTGGATGATGACTTTGACGTCGTCAGGCTGTCTTTCCAGCGCCTTCTTGAAGTTCTCCGGCTTCTCGCGGCGTGTGATCAGGCGGCTCAGCCACTTCCGGTCCGAGCGCGCGAGATTTTGCCCTGCTCTGTACCAGTGACGCTTGTTAGCATTGACGCTGCCTACGATCACATTGTTCTTCAGCACCGCAGCCGCGGCGACATCGGCAACGGCCCGGCTGGCAACACCGCCGGCGCCGACGCCTGTGAGGCAGACGATTCCCCCCGATTTCACTTTCTGGATCGAGTCCCCGATCACCGCGCCAACCCCCGTACACTCAACGATGATGTCGGGGGCGAAATCAAGATCCAGAACGCTCCCGGTGTGATAGGTCGCGCCCAGGTCGCGCACGAGATCCGGCTTCGGGCCGGTTTCAGCGCGATCCAGCACATGGACATGAAGGTCGCGCACACTCAAGCGCAGCGCCGCCAAAAGACCAATTGGGCCAGCGCCGGTCACCAGCACGGTCTTGGGTTCCCAGAAGGCGCGTTGGCCCACCATGACGACCTGCTCCAGCGCTTTGGTGATCACGGTCATCGGTTCGAGCAGCACGCCGAGGATGCCCAACGACGGGTCGACCTTGATGACGTATTCGGGTTCGGTGCGCCAGCGTTCCGACATAAAGCCGTGGATTTCCTTGATGCCGCGCTCGGTGTACTGACCGTTGCTGCACATATCCCACTCGCCCACCGCACAGCTGGGGCAGGGAACCGGGTCCGGGCGGCGGACAATGCCGACCACCAGGTCGCCCTGTTTGAGGGAGCTGCGCGGACCTGGATCGATGACACGGCCGAGGGACTCGTGCCCCAGCACCAGGCGCGACGCGCCCGGCGGAGCCCAGCCGTATTTGCCCTCGACAATCTCGACGTCCGTCCCACAGACGCCGACAGCCACGGCTTCAACCAGGACCGAGCCTTCTCGCTCATCAGGCTCGGGCATCTCTTCGTGCCGGGCGGACCCGGGTGTTTTCGGTTCTACAGTAATCGCTTTCATCATGTTATCTCCAAGGTAAAGATATGATAGGACCAGGGGCCCACATCAAGATAGAGTCCGCGCGCAAGCAAGTCATCGCCTTCGCGCGTGTAGCAGGCGGAACTGAGCGAGTCCTTGAGACGGACCGATCTGTTCTCGATTTCGGGAAAAGGCAGGGGGATATAACACTGGCTGGCATGGGGTGCATAATTCACCGCCATCAGCATGTGTTCACCGTCGGAGCCTCGCCAAGAATGGGCGACGAATGCATCCCAGGATCCGTTGCCGTCCCAAGCAGGCAGGCAAGCGAGCGACTGCCATGACCCGTTTTGCACGATAGGATTGCGGAGAACGGCGAGCAAAGCCTCATAGAATGCCTCAATCTCCTTGTCAACAGGTTCAAGCGGCGCCCGAACGAGATGGGGCGAAATCCGTTTTTTGCGGCCTTCGAACTGCCCCTGATGGAAAAAACGCAGGCCAGGGATGGAATAAGTGATCACCGCCGCGGCCCGGTGAACGTCTGGATCAAAGGAGACCGCAGCACGCGGTTCGTCGTGATTCTCCAGAAAACGCGCTAGCTTTGCCTGATAATCGAGCGCCGCATGGAGATGCTCTCGCACCGGCCGCGCGTTGCCGTCGCGCAGCCGATCGTAGAGACGCTTGTCATAGGTATAGTCAAACCCCTGCTGCTGGAGGGTCCATTCCAAATCCCAGTAGACCTCGGCCATAAAACAGAAGCTCGCAGCCTGCTCGCGCACCCGCGGGATCGCTGCCGGCCAGAATGGCGTTGGCTGCCTGCCCCAGGTCCATTCGAACACCTCGGGCAGAAGCAGCATCGCCATATCGCAGCGCACACCGTCGCACTGGCTGGCGATTTTCTCGAGTTCCCGGATCATCGCTTCCTGGGCGGCGGGATGGCTGTAATCGAGCTGCAGTGTATCCGGCCAACCGGCGAAGTACGGATCCCGACCGTAGGCCAAAATTAGGTCGCCACTTTTTCGTTTGACCTGGACATAGTTTTGCGGCTCCTGCGCTAACAGATCCTCCGTGCCCGCAACAAAATAGTCCGGGTGCTCCTCGACCCAGGGGTGATCCGGCGCCATGTGGTTCGGGACAAAATCGAGCATCAACTTCAGCCCGCGTTTTTGTAGCCGCTGCCGCAAGCGTGCCAGCGCAGCATCGCCACCCAGATCGCGATGTACAGCGTAGTTTTGAATAGCGAACCCAGAGCCGGCGATGTCTTCGTCCTTGAGGTCCGCCAGCGTCTCCTCGAACTCGTGACGCCATCCGGGATTCGCTCGCGAGATCGCCTGCGCTGCGAGGCCAGTCTGCCACACGCTTAAGAACCAGACCCAGTCGAAGCCCATCTCGGCCAATCGGTCCAGTTCAGCGTCCGGAATATCATCAAGCTGTGCGGGCCGGCCCAGCGTCTCCGACAGAGAGGTCAGAAAGACACGCGTGTTGATCTGATAGAGCGAAGAATAAAGGGTTTTGGTCATCGCTTTCCCACCGCTTGAGACTTCCGGATTGTCGAATCTACTTTGCCCTGGTCGAGTACGGATTGCGCTTCAGAAGATGAAAAGAGGTGCATGATGCGCGCGATCGCCCCAGTCCATCCCGTCTGGTGGCTGGCGCCGACACCCGCGCCGGTGTCGCCGTGGAAGTACTCGTAGAACAAGGGATAATCGCGCCAATGGGGATCCTCTTGGAATTTCTGCGCGCTTCCATGTACGGGTCGCTTTCCTTGCTCGTCCTGGAGAAAGATGCTGGACAGCCGGCGCCCGATCTCTTCCGCCACTTGGTAGACATTCATCTGCTGTCCTGAACCAGTCGGGCGTTCGATGGTAAATGAATCCCCGTAGTAGAGATAGTACTGCAGCAGCGCACGGATAATGAGCATGTTGACCGGCATCCAGATCGGGCCGGGCCAGTTCGAGTTGCCGCCGAACATGCCGTCATTCGATTCCCCCGCAAGATACGCTACCCGATA
>JAENXP010000705.1 GCA_016649475.1 Burkholderiales bacterium
GTATTTGTCAGCAGGATGTCGGAGCCAGCATCGACGAAACCTTGATGCACGATGGCAACAAGGTCAGGATTCTCGACGTTCCAAAGCTCGCCGGAGGATCGATTGTCCATGCCGAACTGAAAAAGACTCGTCCCCATTGCGCCATCTGCAAGCACGACATCTTTTTGCGCGAGCAGAAGGGATAGAGCATCACTCATTGCTGCTTCCCTGGTAGATATTCAGCAGTCAATATTATGCCATCTTTCGACATGCAAGCTCCACACTCAATGCCAGCCATTTGGCAGGTGGATGGCTTCGAGTCCGCCTTGAGATCGAGGGTCGAAGGGCCCTTCAGAGTCAACTGCTGGAATCCGGCGACTGCGCAAGCGAACCTTCCAACCGTAAATTGAAGTTGACCGTCCAGGTCACCTCAAAGCGCAGGTCGTCGGTCCGGCCCATACGGGTGCGCCTGTCCTCGTACACGCGCCCCCGGCGTGGCCGGCACCATCAGTCATTTTGTCTTCCAAGCTCGCGCAAGCCGCTGCGCTTCAGCGATCTGCTCCGCGGTCATCGTCTGGGCGATGGCGTCGCGGTTCTTGATCGATACCTCGCGGTCTTTCGGGTCCGTCTGGTGCGACACTGCAAGCTCGGTCCACATGTACGCCTGCACCTTGTCCGCAGGCACGCCTTGGCCTGCGGCGTACATGCGCCCAAGGTTGTGCTGGGCATCGGCATTGCCCTGATCCGCGGCGCGGCGATACCACTTGACTGCCTCGGAAAAATTCTGCGGCACGCTCAGGCCCCTGAGGTAGGCGAACGCAAGATTGGTCTGGGCAGGCGCGTAACCTTGATCGGCCGCCTTTTGATGCCACTTGACGGCTTCAGCCATATCTCTCGTAACGCCCTGGCCTTGGGCGTACATGAGTCCGAGGTTCTGCTGGGCGGGCGCATAGCCCTGGTCTGCGGCCATGCGGTACCAATTGAATGCCTCGGAATAATCCTGCGCCACACCCTGACCTTGCGCGTACATGATGCCGAGGTTGTGCTGTGCAGGTGCACTGCCCCGTCTGGCGATCGGCTGCCAGGTTTGCAGCGCGGTCGCATAGTCCCGGCGCATATAGGCGGCCGCCCCGTTCTCCAAGGGACCGGCAAGCGCCGCGCTCGAGGCCAGCAACATCAGCAGCGTCAGCAACAGATAGCGCATAAACTCTCCGTCAGTTTTTCGCGTTACGCCGTTCCCGCACCGGCAGATGTTCATCATGTACCCGCAGTGCGCGCATTGTAACCCCGGTACGGACCTGTGCCTGGAGCAGCGAATACGCTAAACTTTTCGGCCGGATGGAACAGGTGCAGAGTATTCTCCCAGGTTCGACCAGTGGCCGCGCAGGCGCGCGGCACCGCGCAGCCGTAAATACAGACTAAGGACAGCAGACAATGAGCGTCAAAAAGAATTTGAAGCGCGACACCATCACCTCGCATGCCGGGCGCGACCCGCAGCGCTTCGACGGCATGGTGAACACGCCGGTATTTCGCGCTTCGACGGTGCTGTTTCCGGACGTGAAATCGTACCAGGGGCGCGACCCCGACGACTACAAGATCATGCGCTACGGCATCTACGGCACGCCCACCACGTTTGCCCTGGAGGAAGCCGTGGCACAGCTCGAAGGCGGTCATGCCGCGGTCGCGCTGCCCTCGGGCCTGGCCGCGATCGTCGCTGCGCTGGCCGCGTTCGTTCATACCGGAGCGCACATCCTGATTGCGGACTCGGTGTATCAGCCGACGCGCAATTTTTGCGACAAGCGGCTGCGAACCATGGGCGTCGAAATCGAATACTACGATCCCTTGATCGGCGCGGCGATCGCCGGGCTGATCCGACCCGAAACAACGGCGGTCTTCTGCGAGGCGCCCGGCTCGCACACCTTCGAAATGCAGGACATTCCGGCGATCGCGGCGGCGGCGCACGCGAAGGGCATCCCGGTGCTCGCCGACACCACCTGGGGCACGCCGTACTTCTTCCGCGCGTTCGAGCACGGCGTAGACATTTCGATACACGCCGGCA
>JAENXP010000306.1 GCA_016649475.1 Burkholderiales bacterium
CGGTAGAGACGCAACAATACAAAGCAGACGGGAAACGCGAGAAACGCCGCCGCCAGAACCACGAACGGCAACAACCCTGTCAGCACTACGGTCGTGGACATCGGTTCAGAATGGACTATAAGAGATTCAATCCTGCCTCATTTCGCGCGGCCGGCCGATGGCAGTGGATCGCAGCGCATTTTGCGCCGTCGCCGCGTACCTCACGCATAGAATGATATTGCGTCGGCGGCCGGCCGATTGCAATGCCGGTGAGCTGGATAGGGCGCCAGTCCTGAGCCAGGCGCCACTCCGGCCTGCTACCGGATCGCGTCGCACTGGTCGAACTGGGTCAGACGCGGAGGCGTGTACGGATCGGCGTATTCGATCAGAACGTAGACTATGCTCAGGCAGCCCCAGCCATTGTAGGATGCCCTGAATCCGCTGCCTGCGCCCGCGGAAAGCAGCTTGACGTTGAAAGTCGGGTGGTCCATGTAGTAGCTGATTTGAGATGCGGACTCGAGCGGTCCTTTCAGGCTCTCGGGCGTAGGAAACAGGTCCCAGCGATAGACCGACTTATTGTCCCGGGTCTTCCAGTTCAAGGCGGTGCGGCTGGTGGCGAAGCGCAGCGCGGGATCCGGTTTTGCGCTCGCCGCGATACGCTGGATAGTCTCAATATCACCGGTAAGGAAGGCCTGCTTCAGTCGATTGGAGTTGGTCAGGCGCTCGAGTAACTGCTCCGACCGCTCGCGTGCCTGCTGTGCTTTTAGCGCCTCGTCGCGCGCCGAATCGGCGGCCAGTCGAGCACGCTGCGCCTGCTCCAGCGCGAGCTCGGACTGCTCTATGGCGTCGCTGCGGTTGTACAACGCCCAGCCCAGTCCGGCGATCAACGCCGGTACCAGCACCAGCACCGCCTGCAATAAGCGCTTGCGTGACTGCAATTCGCGCACCTCGGCCTGTAGCCTGGCCTCGCGTTCACGCTGCGTGCGCATCGCGAGTTCGCGTTCAGTGGCCGCGCGAGCCGTCTCCGCAATGCGTTCGTTTTCTTCGCGCCATGCGGCCTCGCTGGCGCGCAGGAATTCGATTGCGCGAGTGAACTCTTCCCGCGTGCCGTAACGCAGTGCCCACGCCGGGCTCGGTTTCTCTTCTCGCTCCCATAACAGGGCCCGATCGAGATCGGGGTTGCGCCACAACGCCGCGTTCTGCGGCCACAGTTGCGCCGTCTGCCGCAAGCGCTGGTAAAACGCCTCCGAGCGCGCCTCGCTCCGCACCCACTCGCGCAGCGTTTGCCATTGCCGAATCAGCGATTCGTGCGAGATGTCGATCACGGTGTCCGGTTCGAGTTTCGCGGGCCAGCCGGGCATGATGAAAGTGCGGCCTTCGCGGCGGAAGGCATCGATGACCAGCGTCATGGTCGCGGCGTCGGTACCGGCAACCTTGATCAGATCGCTCAGGCTCGTCGGGCGCCGCGTTTCCCGGTAATCCGCGCCGCGCTCGCACAGGCTGCGGAACAGGCTCTGCGCCACCGCCTGGGCGTTCGGGGTGGTCGCAATTTCGCCATACGCTTGTTCGGCGTGTAGCGATAGCGCCTGCGCCATTCCTCCGATGCCTAGGTAATGCTCGAGGTCGATCGGGCGGTCCCATGCGCCCGCCGCCTTCCAGGCGTCCCAGGTGCGCATCAGCGCATGCTGCAGGATGGGCAGCAAGTCGGGATCGTCACCGGCATCGTTCAGCAGGCGCTGCGTCAGCCGCGGCGCAATTGTCGCGCCGCTGACGGCAGCAGGCCCCTCGATGGTGGCACGGCGCTGATCCCGCGTCAGACGCGGAATCAGGTACTGGGCGTCGTTGAGCATCTCGGGCAGGTCGCGGAAACGGGCGCAATCGCCGAGAAAGTCCGAGCGCATCGTCAGCACGATGTAGATCCGTTGTTCGCGGCTGCGGGCAGCCTCGAGAAGCAGATTGACAAATGCAGCGCTGTCGTCCGCCGGATCACCGACATGGCCCAATTGGCTGAAGCGGAACAACTCCTCGAACTGGTCGACCACGACCAGCAGGTTCTCGTTCGGTGCCGGACTGGATTGTTTGAATACGTCGATCAGGCCCAGCCCACTGCGACGCAGTACGGCCTCGAGTAGCGGTGCACGTGCTCCGGGAGCGGCCGCCACGCCACTCGACGCAGCCGGATCGGCAAGCGCCGATGCCAGATTGCGAATGGCATCGTTGCCCGGGCGCATCACGACAAAGCGCCAGAACGAGCCGGCGCTGGCCATAAAGCCGCCTTCGATCATTGGCAGCAGCCCCGCGCGTACCAGCGAGGACTTGCCGCTCCCGGAGGTACCGACCACCGCCACGAAGCGACGCCGTTCGAGCCGCTCCACGATCTCGCTGGACTGACCGTCGCGTCCGAAGAAAAGATGCGTTTCGCCGACCTCGAAAGGTCGCAACCCGGGAAACGGGTTGAGCAGCGGCGGGCTCACAGTCATGTCAACTCGGGATTGGCGTTACTGCAGCAGCCGTTGGAGTTGCTCTATCGATCCAGGCCCCCGCATGACAACAACGCCGGGCGGAACATCAAAGTCCAGCTTGGCGGGGCTGTCTGGTGGCGCGATGACGACGAACTTGCCGCCGAATGCACGCTTACGCCCCCAGCCCGGCGCCTGCTGGGATTCGCGCAACTTGCTGCGCACCCAAGCCTCTCGTGCGTGTCCCCACACCACCACCACCACATCGCAACTTACCAGAATGGCCTTGTTCTCCTCCAATAGTTCCTCGGTTGTGCCCTCGATCGACGCCCGCGTGACGAAAAAGCCCAATTGGGTCAGCGCCGTCTGAAGCGGTTTGGCGTCGACTCGGTCGACCGGATCGCACACCAGATAAATCGTTTTGCTGGCTTCGGGCGGCGCGGCACTAGCTGGCGCCGGCGTGGCCTGGATGCGCAGCCTTTCGATCACGAGCGACTTCAACTGCTCGATCGATGAGCGCACGAACTCGGCGCGGTCGCGCTTGAATGCGGCCTGTTCGAGTGTTTCGACGAACTCGCGCTGGCGCTCTTCGGTCAGGCTGGCCAGCGTGATCTCCGGCGGCGACCAGAGGACGCTGCACAGCGCCTTGTCTTCTTGTGCGAGCGCCAGTTCGGTTTGCAGCACCACGCCCGACTTCTCGGCGCCCTCGGGGATGGAGCCATAGCGCGCGCCGATCAGGTGCACCGACAGTCTTGCCAAATGCAGGTCAGCGCGCACCGCCTCGGCGTAACCTTCCGCGTCTTCCGGGAGTTCCAGTTCGGGCAGCACGCGGTAGCCGCGGTCCTCGAGTTCGCGTTGCAGCGACTCACGCGGCATCTTCATGTCGCTCGAGGTGCGGGCCAGGTAGACCGCAATCGGCGCCGCAGGTGCTGCCGCGCTTGCCGCGGCATTCGCCGGTCCGGCGTCGAGCATGCGCTTGATGGAGTAGGCGATGTCGTCGGCGCGCTGCCAATACAACCCGGCTTTGCCCGGGTCAAGCAGCACGTCGCGATCAATGCCGTTGTCGTCCATGTAGTACAACTCGAAACCCACGGTTTTGTCGACTTCCGGGATCAGTGCGGGCAGGTCGACGAAGCGTCGCAGGTCGGCGCGGTCGATGGCACGCCGGTAGACTTTCACGATGCGGCTAAGATGGTCGATATTCAGGTCGCCCTTGGCGATGTGGCGCCGCCCGAAGCTCTGGAATTCTTTCTGGCAGTACTCGGAGGACAAATAGTGCTGAGACAGCACTGTCACGAAAATCGCCGACCGGTCGAGCTGCTGCTCAATCTGCGCGTCGAAGAGTTCATTGCCCGTCAGGCGGCGCTTGTCGCGCCACAGTTCGATCCGGCCGGGTCCGATGCGCTGTCCTATCGATTCGCGCAGCGCATTTTCGAACTCTTCCACCCAACGCCGATTTTGCGGCCCATACGGCTCATCGTCGCGATGGCAATAGCTGAGGAAAATCTGCTGGGGAACCATATGTCAAGTCTGTCCTGCGCCACCGCGGGTGTCAATACGGACTGAGCGTTTCAACCCGCCAATCTACGGTGTCCTTACAGTCCGGTCACAGTCGCACCTTCGTCGACGGCGGCGGACTTTTGACCCATGCCCGCCGAGCGGGACCGGCCCGCGCAGGCCGAGTGGCTAGTACGGCCGCACGGGCCGCTCGCACTGCGCGATCGTCCCCCGTGGCTAAGGACTGGAGACCTTGCTACCTCATCGGCATGTCGGCATTGCAATCGGCCGGGCGCAGGCGCAATATCCTACGGACGCGATGCTCAGCGGCACGAATTGAGCTGCAAACCGCCGCCATCGGCCCGTCGCGTGAAATGA
>JAENXP010000024.1 GCA_016649475.1 Burkholderiales bacterium
ACGCTCGAGCACAACCTCGAACTGCTGCGCCATATGCGCGAATTCGCCGCGCTCGGGGTGCCGCTGCTCGCGGGCTGGTCGCGCAAGTCCTCGCTCGGGCAGATTACCGGCAGGCCGGCGGGAGAGCGCCTGGCCGCAAGCATTGCCGCGGCCCTGATTGCGGCGCAAAATGGCGCTGCGATTTTGCGTGTGCACGACGTTGCGCAGACGCGCGACGCGCTCTCGGTGCTTGCCGCGGTGGAAAAAAAACAATGAGCAGAAGATATTTCGGAACGGACGGAATCCGCGGCCTTGTGGGCGAGCCGCCGATCACGCCGGATTTCATGGTGCGCCTGGGCTATGCCGCGGGCGAGGTATTGGTCCGCCGCGCTCAATTATCGCCGGGTATGCGGCCGGCAGTGCTGATCGGCAAGGACACGCGCGTCTCCGGTTACATGCTCGAGGCGTCGCTGGAGGCGGGGTTTGCCGCGGCAGGTGTCGACGTGATGTTGTCAGGCCCGATGCCGACGCCGGCGGTCGCCTACCTCACCCGCGCGCTGCGGCTCCAAGCCGGTGTGGTGATCAGCGCCTCGCACAATCCGTATCCGGACAACGGCATCAAGTTCTTTTCCGGTGACGGCAACAAGCTGGCAGATGCGGTGGAGGCCGAAATCGAGGCGCAACTGGAACAGCCGATGCGCTGCCGGGCTTCGGCGCAGTTGGGCAAGGCGCGGCGCATAGACGACGCCGCCGGCCGTTACATCGAATTTTGCAAGAGTACATTTCCCAATAAGCGCGACCTGCGCGGCCTGAAAATCGTGGTCGACTGCGCCAACGGAGCGGCTTATCACATCGCGCCGCACGTGTTTCACGAACTCGGCGCCGACGTGGTGGCGATAGGCGTCAACCCGGACGGATTCAACATCAACGACCTGGTGGGCGCCACCAGCCCGGAGTCGCTGCAGCTGGCGGTGAAGCAGCACAAAGCCGACCTGGGTATCGCACTGGACGGGGACGGCGATCGCCTGGTAATGGTGGATGCGCGCGGCCTCACCTACGACGGCGATCAGCTGTTGTATGTGATTGCGCGCATGCGCGCCGCAAACGGCCCGGTTCCCGGCGTGGTCGGCACGCTCATGAGCAATCTGGCGCTGCAACGCGCGCTGGAGGATGAGGGCATTGCCTTCGCCCGCGCCAGGGTGGGCGACCGCTATGTGCTCGAACTGCTGCACGAGAAAGGCTGGCAGCTGGGCGGCGAGAATTCCGGCCATATCATCTGCCTGGACAAGCACACCACCGGCGACGCGCTGGTGTCCGCGCTGCAGGTGCTGACGGCTGTGCGCGAGAGCGGAACCACGCTGGCTGACTTGTGCCGCAAACTGACGCTCTACCCGCAGAAGCTGGTGAATGTAAAAATCACCAAGGGTTTCAACTGGGAGGCAAACGCGGCGGTGGGCAAAGCCAAGGAGGCGGCCGAGCGCGAGTTGGGCAAGGCCGGGCGGGTGCTGCTGCGGCCCTCGGGCACCGAGCCGGTGCTGCGGGTGATGGTGGAGGGCGAAGACGGGGCCAAGGTCGAGTCCCTGGCGCAGATGCTGGCCGAGAGCGTGCGTGCGGCGGTTCAGGCCTAGAAGTGTGGTGATTAGCCGAAACGGCCCGTTATGTAATCCTCGGTTTCTTTCCGGCCGGGATTGATGAAGATCTTGTCGGTGATGTCGAACTCGATCAGCTTGCCCAGATACATGTAGGCGGTATAGTCGGACACGCGCGCCGCCTGCTGCATGTTGTGGGTGACGATGGCGATGGTGTAGTCCGCCTTGAGTTCGTTCAGCAGTTCCTCAATTTTCGCGGTGGAAATCGGATCCAGCGCCGAGGTCGGCTCGTCCAGCAGCAGCACCTCGGGTTTGACTGCGACGGCACGCGCAATGCACAGGCGCTGCTGCTGTCCTCCGGAAAGGCTGAGGCCGCTTTGCCGCAGCTTGTGCTTGGCTTCATCCCATAGCGCGGCTTTGCGCAGCGCCCATTCGACGCGCTCGTCCATCTCGCCGCTGCTGAGCCGCTCGTACAGTTTGACGCCGAAGGCGATGTTTTCGTAAATCGACATCGGAAACGGCGTAGGCTTCTGGAACACCATTCCGACCTTGGCCCGCAGCGCGATCACGTCCTGGCGCGGATCGAGAATGTTGTTGTCGTTCAGCATGATCTCGCCGGTGGCCCGGTGTCCGGGGTAGAGGTCGTACATGCGGTTGAAGGTGCGCAGCAGGGTCGATTTGCCGCAGCCCGAGGGGCCGATGAAGGCGGTAATGTGCTTCTCGGCGATGCTCAGATCGACGTCAGTCAGAGCCTGATAGGTGCCGTAGTAGAAGTTCAGGTTGCTGACCCTGATCTTGCTCGGGGGAAGCGATGCGTGGATGGGCGTGTCCATATTCGTCTAGGCTAGTCGATCCGGTCAGTTGTTCGAGGATTTCTGCGCGAATACGACGCGGGCGAGAATGTTCAGCGTCAACACGGTCAGGGTGATCAGCAGGGCGCCGCCCCAGGCGAGCGTCTCCCAGTCCGGATAGGGACTCATGGCGAACTGGAAGATGACCACCGGCAGATTGGCCATGGGCGCGTCCATGTTGACGGACCAGAACTGGTTGTTGAGCGCCGTGAACAGCAAGGGTGCCGTCTCGCCGCTGATGCGCGCCACTGCCAGCAGTATTCCGGTGATGATGCCGGCGCGCGCCGCGCGCAGGGTTACGAACGAAATGACTATCCATTGCGGCGCACCCAGCGCCGCGGCGGCTTCGCGCATGGTGTCAGGCACCAGCCGCAGCATGTTCTCCGTGGTCTTCAGAACCACGGGTATGACGATAAGTGCCAGCGCGAAGCTGCCGGCCCAGCCGGAAAAATGCATTACGTTGGCGACATAGACAGCATAGACGAACAGTCCGATGACGATGGACGGTGCGCTCAGCAGGATGTCGTTGATGAAGCGCGTTGCAGGGCCGAGCCAGCCGCGCCGGCCGTATTCGGCGACATAAGTGCCGGCGAGAATGCCGATCGGCGTGCCGATGAGCGTCGCGAGCAGCGACATCAGCAGGCTGCCGAAGATGGCGTTGGCCAGGCCGCCCTCGCTGCCGGGCGGGGGCGTGCTCTGGGTGAACATGGAAAAGCTGAACGCACTCAGCCCATGGCTGAACAGTGTCCATAATATCCAGACCAGCCAGAACAGGCCGAACAGCACGGCCAGCATGGAAATGCCGAGGTTGATGAAGTTGATGACGCGCCGGCGGAGATAAAGGTTGGCTGGGGTCATAGACGATTCAAGTGCGCGTGCCCTCGCGCTTGGCGAGTTGCAGCAGCAGGATCTTGGATAGGGCCAGCACCACAAAGGTTATCAAAAACAGAATCAATCCGAGTTCCACCAGCGCCGCGGTGTAGAGGACACCATCGGCCTCGGTGAACTCGTTGGCCAGGGCGGAGGCGATGCTGTTGCCCGGCGAAAACAGCGAGGTTCCCAGCCTGTGGGCGTTGCCGATGACGAAGGTCACCGCCATGGTCTCGCCCAGCGCCCGGCCCAAGCCCAGCAGGACGCCGCCGACCACGCCGATCTTGGTATAGGGCAGGACCACGTTCCAGACCACTTCCCATGTCGTCGCCCCGACCGCGTAGGCGGATTCCTTCAGCATGGCCGGGACCAGTTCGAATACGTCGCGCATGACCGAAGCGATGAACGGTATCACCATGATCGCCAATATTAGTCCTGCAGTGAGTATGCCTATGCCTTGTGGCGCGCCCTGGAACAGGGGACCGACCAGCCAGATCGCACCGAGCGTCTCGATCATCCAGGGTTGCACGTGGTCGGCAAAAATGGGCGCGAACACGAACAGGCCCCACATGCCATAAATAATGCTGGGGATTGCGGCGAGCAACTCGATGGCGGTGCCGATGGGGCGGCGCAACCACAGCGGAGACAGCTCGGTCAGGAAAACAGCGATGCCGAAGCTGACGGGAATGCCGATCAACAGCGCTATGAAGGAGGTGGCCAAGGTGCCGAATATCGGCACCAGCGCACCGAATTTCTTGGTGACCGGATTCCACTCTGCGCTGACGAGGAAGCCGGGGCCGAACGCCTTGATTGCGGGCCAGCTGCCGATGAGCAGCATGATCAGAATGCCAAGCAGCAGCGCAAGCACCAGAAACGCAAACGTCCGCGTGGCATTGCGAAACGCCAGGTCATAAAAATGCTGCCGCCTGAGCAGGGTATCCGGGATGCTGTTTAACATGCGCTGGGAAAGGGGGGCACCTTGCGGCGCATTAATGGTGCTTGCTGTGGCCTCCATTCTAACCTATCTTCCCCGCGCAGCCTTTATTGCGGACCCTACCAGATCGTCTTGCCGGCCGCGTCCTTGATCTTGCTTTTCCATTCGGCCTGGACCAGCTTCACCACATCGTCGGGCATGGGAATATAGTCGAGATCGAGTGCCAGCTTGTCCCCCTCTTTGTAGGCCCAGTCGAAGAACTTGAGCACTTCCTTTGCCGTGGCGGGCTTCATCTGGCTTTTGTGCACAAGAATAAATGTGGCACCGGTGATGGGCCAGCTATTCTTGCCGGGTTCGTCGGTCAGAATTTCGTAGAATCCGGGCGCATTCTTCCAATCGGCGCCGGCGGCCGCCGATTGGAAACTCTTATCGTCCGGCTTGACGAAATTCCCTTCCCGATTCTGCAGCAGGGTGTAGGCCATCTTGTTCTGTTTGGCATAGGCGTACTCCACATAGCCGATCGCGCCGTGGAGGCGCTGCACGAACGAGGCGACGCCTTCATTGCCTTTGCCGCCGGCGCCAGTGGCTGCAGGCCAGGCCACGGACTTGGCGTTACCCACCTTGTCCTTCCACTCCGGGCTGACCTTGGACAGATAATTGGTGAAAATGAAGGTGGTGCCGGAGCCGTCCGAGCGGTTCACCACCGTTATTGCGGTATCGGGCAGTTTCACGCCTTTGTTTAGCCCGGCAATCGCCGGGTCGCTCCATTTCTTGATCTTGCCAAGATAGATATCAGCCAGCGTTTTGCCGGAAAGTTTCAATTCGCCGGGCTTGACCCCTTCGATATTCACCACCGGTACCACTCCGCCCATTACTGCCGGGAACTGCACCAGGCCTTCCTTTTCCAACTCTGCCAGTTCCAGTGGTGCGTCGGAGGCGCCGAAATCGACGGTCCTGGCCTTGATCTGTTTGATGCCGCCGCCAGAACCGATGGACTGGTAGTTCATGCTGGTACCCGTCTTGGCCTTGTAGGCCTCGGCCCATTTGGCGTAGACGGGGTAGGGGAAGGTCGCACCGGCGCCGGTGATATTCGCCGCCGTTGCGGCAGATGCGGCGCAGATGCCCAACGCCAGTAGCGCCGGGGTGAACATGCGATGAACTAGTTTCATGACAAAGTCTCCAGTAGGAATTTTCGCTTCGTTACCCTGGTCCCGGGTACCAGGCAGGCATCCTAGAGCCGCTTTGTTACATGAATATTACGCGTTCATATTCAAAGGCATCTGTCGGTAAAGGGTGCGCCGATTCACGCCGCTTCGGCGAGGGTCCGGGGAATGTGGCCAACAACTGGCGGTTTAATTGCGCAAAGCGGCTACGCCCAACGCGACAGCGCCGGCGGCGAGCAGGCGCTGCCAGCCGAAGCGCTCTTTCAGGAAGATGCTGCCTAACAGCGCGGCGAAAATGACCGAGGTCTCGCGCAGCGCGGCTACCGCCGCGATCGGCGCCCTGGTCATGGCCCAGAGTACGATGCCGTAGGCGCCGATGAGGCAGAATCCACCGCCCAACGCGCGCAGCCAGTGGCGCGCGGCATACTCGAGCGCGGACTGCCCGCGCCGCAGGGCAATCAGAGGCACGAACAGCAGGCCCTGCAGCAGGAGCAGCCAGGCGACATAGCCTGCCGGCGTTCCGGAGAGCCGCGCGCCCGTACCGTCGACGAGGGTATAGCTGGCGATGATCGCCGCGTTCGCAAACGCCCAAAGCGTAGCACCGCGGTGCACGCGGCCCCGCTGCAGCAGGCCGAGGCTCAGGATGCCGGCGCTGATCAGCGCGATGCCCAGCCACATGGTCGGGCCGGGGTGCTCGTCCAGCAGCGCGACGCCGAACACGGCCACCAGCAGCGGCGCCGTGCCGCGCATCAGGGGATAGGCATGGCTCAGGTCGCCCAGGCGGTAGGCCGCCACCAGGGTCGAGAAATACGCGACATGGATTGCGGCCGAAGCGCCGAGATAGGGCCAGCTCGCGCTCGCGGGCAAGTCCGCAGCTGCGATCAGGGGAAGCGCCAGTATGCCCGCGCCGGCGGCCACCAGCGCAGTGTCCAGCATCACGTCGCGGCTGGACTTGATGACGGCGTTCCAGCCTGCATGCAGCAGGGCGGATCCCAGCACCAGGGCAGTCACCAGCGGCGACATCCAAGACCCCCAATAGATTGAAACAGGCGACGCTAAACGACCAGGTCGGGGTGGACGCAAGGCGCGTCGCGCCGACAAGGCTGTTTCCCACCACGCTGATGCTATCCTATTGAACGATCTTGGCGCCAGGCGCAGAATACGCGTTCGTGTAGCGGCATTGCGGCATTGCAAATCGCGCGTTGGACGCTGCAATCATGCGACAGTACAGATGAGCCTCGGAGCGTATCTATGACTACGGACGAAAACAAGACGAAGGTGACCATTCTGACCGGGACCTACCGCGTCAAGGGTTATATCGACCTGCTTCCAGGTGCACGGGTGACCGATTACCTGGTGGAGTCCAAGGACTTCATCGCGGTGACTGACGCGGAGGTATGGGAACTGGGTAACCGTCATGTTTTCAACGCGTCGTTCATAAACGTGAGTCTCGAACACATCCAGATTGTCACGCCCGGGGGATAAGGCGCGATCCGCAGTCCAAGATTTCCTGTACGACGCCGATGCGCGGCCGTTCCGCGCGCCGCCTGCAATTCCGGGTCGCTGGCAGGGTTTGTTTTTACAGCATGGCGCGGCCGTAGCTGCGCCTGCATTTGATTGACCCGCTTTGCTTAAACGCTGTAAAATCACGCGTTTCTGACGCTAGGTAGCAACTACTTGGAATTCAAGGCGATGCGCAGCCGTTTGGTCGCGGGTAACTGGAAAATGCATGGCGGCCTGGCGGCGAACCGGCACCTGCTCGACGGGCTGAAATCCGGCCTGCAAGCGATCGATGGCGTGCAGTACACGGTGTGCGTGCCGTACCCGTATCTGGCGCAGGTCGAAGCTGCCCTGACCGGCAGCGGCATAGCCTGGGGCGCACAAAATGTCAGCGAATGGCCACAGGGCGCCTATACGGGCGAGGTGTCGGGTGCCATGCTGCGCGATTTCGGCTGCCGCCACGTTATCGTCGGACACTCCGAACGCCGCGCGCTGTACGGGGAGAGCGACAAGCAGGTAGCGGCGAAATTTCAGGCCGCTCAAGGCGCGGGATTGACTCCGATACTGTGCGTGGGAGAGACCCTGCAGGAGCGTGAAAGCGCCGTAACGGAAATCGTGGTTGGCCGCCAGCTTGCGGCCGTGCTCGACTCAAGCGGCGTAGGCGCGTTGGCAAACGCGGTAATTGCCTACGAACCGGTGTGGGCCATCGGTACCGGCAGGACTGCGACGCCGCAGCAGGCGCAGGCCGTGCACGCGTTCATACGTGGTGTCGTCGGCCGGCAGGATGCCAAGCTGGCCGCCGGTTTGAGCATCCTGTACGGCGGCAGCGTCAAGGCGGCGAATGCCAAGGTATTGTTTGCCATGCCTGATATAGACGGTGGTCTGATCGGCGGTGCCGCGCTGGTGGCGGAAGACTTCATTGCGATTTGCGCCGCGGCCGGCAAGAACTGAACGGCGCGGGGCAGGGGGGCGCGCCGGCAAAATGGCGCGCCATTGGTTGTACAGAATGTTTGCCACCCGCCACGCGGCGGGTGAGTCATAGCGAGTGAAGAATGGATATCTGGTTGACTTTGATTCTGACGGTACACGTGCTGGTGGCGCTGAGCATCATCTTTCTGGTGCTGCTGCAGCATGGCAAAGGCGCAGACATGGGGGCGGCCTTTGGCAGCGGATCTTCGGGGAGCCTGTTCGGTTCTACCGGTTCCGCAAATTTTCTATCCCGCATCACAGCAGCACTGGCAGCAGTGTTTTTTCTCACCAGCCTGGGCTTGGCATATGTGGCGACCCACAAACCGCAGACGAGTGGTGGCAGCGTGATGCAGGGCGTGACCGCCCCGCCTGCGGCGGCACCGAAGTCCGTGGAAGAAGTGCCCAAACCGGCCGATGTGCCCAAACCGGCAGGCGCGCCGTCGGGGTCGAAGGCGGGAGACGTACCTAAGTAGAGACCAGAATCCGGGGACTGGAAATCCGGCCGGCCTAAGGTTGTTATTCCAGTCTCTCGTTTCCACACTGCCGACGTGGTGAAATTGGTAGACACGCTATCTTGAGGGGGTAGTGGCGAAAGCTGTGCGAGTTCGAGTCTCGCCGTCGGCACCAGTAGTTTAGAATTGATGCGTTTGGCGCGCGGGGCGCGTGGACGCCGCGGACCTGCTGTCTTGTTTGCGTCGGGATTGAAACAGGCTGATTCAAAAAGAGGGCGTTTGATCTATGTCAACCCCGCGACGTGCTCAATGGTAGACCATGTCGCCTGCTTGTATGATTGCAAACAAAGACCCCGCCAAAACTTCAATCATCGACCAAAGATTCTGACGCTTCGTGCTTGAAAATTACTTTCCTGTCCTGATGTTCATCTTCGTCGGTCTCGCCGTAGGCGTGGGGCCGATCGTCACCGGCGCCATTCTCGGGCCGCACCGGCCCGACAGTGAAAAACTTTCCCCATACGAGTGCGGCTTCGAGGCGTTTGAAGACGCGCGCATGAAGTTCGACGTGCGTTATTACCTGGTCGCGATTCTGTTCATTCTGTTCGATCTGGAGATCGCATTCCTGTTTCCCTGGGCAATCGTGCTCAACGAAATCGGGCTGTTCGGTTTCGTGTCCATGATGATTTTTCTAGGCATCCTGGTGGTTGGTTTCATCTACGAGTGGATGAAGGGGGCGCTGGAATGGGAATAGAAGGCATATTGCAGGAAGGCTTCGTCACCACCACGGCAGACAAGCTGATCAACTGGACCCGCACCGGGTCGATGTGGCCGATGACCTTCGGCCTAGCCTGCTGTGCGATCGAGATGATGCATTCGGGCGCCGCGCGCTATGATCTCGACCGCTTCGGCATCGTGTTCCGCCCGAGTCCGCGCCAGTCCGACGTGATGATCGTCGCCGGCACGCTGTGCAACAAGATGGCGCCGGCACTGCGCAAGGTCTACGACCAGATGGCCGAGCCGCGCTGGGTGATCTCCATGGGTTCGTGCGCCAACGGCGGCGGCTACTATCACTATTCCTACTCGGTGGTGCGCGGCTGCGATCGCATCGTGCCGGTGGACATTTACGTACCCGGCTGCCCGCCCACGGCGGAGGCCCTGCTCTACGGCATCATCCAGCTGCAGAACAAGATCAAACGCACTAATACGATTGCCCGCTAATGCCCGCTCAGACCATCGCCCGCTAAATGGCCGGTAAACTGGAAAAACTCAAGAACAATCTGGAAGCCGGTTGCGGCAGCCGGATTGTCAGCCTCACTCAGGCGCTGGGTGAAATTACCGTGGTGGTGAATGCGGCTGACTACGTTGCCGCGGCGCGTACGCTGCGCGACGATCCCGGCCTGGCGTTCACGCAGCTGATGGACCTGTGCGGCGTGGACTATTCCACCTACGGCGACGGGGCGTGGGAAGGCCGGCGCTATGCCGCGGTCTCGCACCTGCTCTCGATCGAGCACAACTGGCGCGTGCGCCTGCGCGTGTTCGCCGAAGACGACGAGTTTCCGGTAGTGGACACGCTTAGCGACATCTGGAACAACGCCAACTGGTACGAGCGTGAAGCCTTCGATCTGTTCGGCATCATGTTCTCCGGCCACCCGGACCTGCGCCGGATACTTACCGACTACGGCTTCATCGGTCATCCCTTCCGCAAGGATTTCCCGATTTCAGGCCAGGTCGAAATGCGCTACGACCCGCAGCAGAAGCGCGTCATTTACCAGCCGGTGACGATAGAGCCGCGTGAAATTACGCCGCGTGTCATCCGCGAAGACCAGTACGGCGATCTGGGCAAGCAGTGACATGGCCGAAATCCGCAACTACACCATGAATTTTAGTTTCGGCCGCCCGGCGAAGCCGGGCTTAACTTGCGCGCGGCGCAAGTTAGCCTGCACTGAAATTCATCTGCGGGATATGCGCGCAGGCATCGCGGCTTCGCGGCGAGCGTAGAGCATGGCCGAGATCCGCAATTACACGATGAATTTTGGGCCGCAGCACCCGGCGGCGCACGGCGTGCTGCGTCTGGTGCTGGAAATGGACGGCGAAGTCGTAGTGAACGCCGATGCGCACATCGGCATGCTGCACCGTGCGACGGAAAAGCTGGCCGAGCAAAAGACCTATGTCCAGGCGCTGCCCTATATGGACCGTATGGACTATTTCTCGGTGATGCTCAACGAGCACGCCTACTGCATGGCAGTAGAGCGCCTGCTCGGCATCCAGGTGCCGGAGCGCGCACAGTACATCCGCGTCATGTTCGACGAGATCACCCCGTATCCTGAGCCACCTGCTGTTCCTCGGCGCCCACGGCCTCGACATCGGCGCGATGACCATGTTCCTGTATTGTTTTCGCGAACGCGAGGACCTGTTCGATATGTACGAAGCGGTGTCGGGCGCGCGCGTGCACGCGGCCTATTACCGGCCGGGCGGCGTATACCGCGACCTGCCCGATGTCATGCCGCGGTACGAGAAATCGAAGATCCACGGCGCCCAGGCCGTGGCGGAAATGAACGAGAACCGCTCGGGCAGCCTGCTCGACTTCATCGAGGATTTCACCGAGCGCTTCCCTGCGCACATAGACGAATACGAAACCCTGCTCACCGACAACCGCATCTGGAAGCAGCGTACGGTGGGCATAGGCGTGATTTCACCCGAGCGCGCCATCGAACTCGGTTTCACCGGCGTCATGTTGCGCGGCTCGGGCATTGCGTGGGACTTGAGAAAAAAGCAGCCCTACGAAGTCTACGACCGGCTGGACTTCGACATCCCGGTGGGCGTGAACGGCGACACTTACGACCGCTATCTGGTGCGGGTGGAAGAACTGCGCCAGGCCAACCGCATCATCCGCCAGTGCGTCCAATGGCTGCGCGCCAATCCCGGCCCGGTGATCGTCGACAATCACAAGA
>JAENXP010000799.1 GCA_016649475.1 Burkholderiales bacterium
CGTTGGATATCATCGGCGCGTATCTGGCACGCATACATAGGCCACTGGGACTTGCGTATTTTCGCTTCACGACAAACACTACTACCAACGGCAACAAATCCATCGGAGTCAGTCTGTGTCAGCGAAGGGTCCAATATTCATATTGAGCATCGATGGTGGTGGGTCTCGAGGTGTCATCCCTGTCAATGTACTGAACTTCATTGAATGCGAGGAGCAGGTCTCTGTGCGCAGCGAATTCGACTTCTTTGCCGGCGTCAGTACCGGCGCACTGGTGGCGGCCTATCTGGCCCGGAACGTAGGCAGCATGGAGCGACTGGTCGCCGAAGGCTATTCGTCCGAATCGATGACGAAGATCTTCGATAAGTCTATCTGGGACAAGATGCTGGGCCGCTTGCAGAATCAACCAAAGTACGATGGCGTCAACAAACGCGCCTATATTGATGCGCAAGCGGATGGAGCACTCATCAATGACATCGTTGATAAACACCTGCTTGTTCTTGCCTATGATTTTATCAACCGCGAACTGGTGACCTTTAAGAACAATCGAGGCAGTGATTCTGTCTACAACCCACCGTTGGCGGAAATATGTGACGCCGCGACCGCCGCGCCCACAATGTACCCGCCGGTTGCGACGACCGCCCCAAAACGGCGCTGGCTAGTCGATGGTGCGCTTGCTACCAACGATCCCAGCCAATGTGCTATCAGCGAGGCGCTGGCGATGGGACATGTACTTGAAGATATCTGGATGCTGTCGCTGGGAACTGGCAAGCCCACGCACGACCTCAGTCAGGAGGACCGCGACAAGATTGGCGAAAAATCGCGCGGCTGGGGCATACTCGATTGGCTAACTAATGGACTACTTGATCACATGATGAGTGCCAGCTCTTCGGTCAGCGCACACCAATGCGAACAACTTCTGGGCAAACGTTACCTGCGAATCAATGGTGAATTGCCCCGATCGCTCATGCAGATCGACAATACCAGCGAGGTCAGGGTGGAGGATTTGAAATCCTACGCATTCCTTTGGTTCGAACAGTTCGTGGTGCAATTTCGTGCTTTACTGGACGGTGTTCACGCAGCCCGGGCCCAATTTGCTCAAACCGAACAGGGCACGGTAGCCTAAACGAATAATAATAAGATGTAAGGGGGAGAAGTAATCATGCGGCTAAGCCTGAGACTAGTACCATTGTTAGCCCTTGTTATCTCGCTTTGTTCTGTTGCCCAGGAGCGTGTGGTTTCAAGTCTGGGCAGGCTGGAACCCGAGAACGGCGTGGTGCAGCTTGCCGGGCCTTCCGGCGGCGGATTGACCGGCGCTGTAATGAAATCGCTGGAGGTTGCCGAGGGAGACTGGGTAGAGAGCGGCCAGGTTGTCGCTCGCCTGGACAGTTACAACTTGCGCAAAGCCGAGGTCGCCAGGCTCGAGGCTATTCTTACCAATGCCCGCAACGAAATTACGCGGCAGAAGGACCTGGCAAAAAGATCTTTGACCAGCACGGCAAACCTGGACGCCGCGCAAATGGGTCTTGATATCGCCCTGGCAGATTTTGCCGCGGCTGAAGCAAGCCTTGAGCTGTCGGTCGTCCGTTCTCCACTGCGCGCCCAAGTGCTCGAAATACTTGCCTATCCCGGCGAGCGGGTTGGGCCGGAAGGCATCATGGAGCTCGGCCGTACCGATCGTATGTAC
>JAENXP010000445.1 GCA_016649475.1 Burkholderiales bacterium
GCTCGGCGCCAAGGAGGCGGCGAAACTGATCCGCGCCAACGGGCTCACCGTCACCGGACTGTGCCGCGGCGGCATGTTTCCGGCGGCGGACAGACGCGGCCGGCAGGCGGCAATCGAGGACAATCTGCGCGCGATAGAAGACGCCGCCACTCTGGAAGCCAGGTGCCTGGTGCTGGTAGTGGGCGGCATGCCGGCCGGGTCGAAAGATCTCGCCGGTGCGCGCGAGCAGGTGCGCGACGGCATCGGCGCCGTGCTCGACCACGCCCGCGGCTGCGGCGTGCCGCTCGCGATCGAACCGCTGCACCCGATGTATGCGGCGGACCGCGCCTGTGTCAACACCATGGGGCAGGCGAACGACCTTTGCGATGAGCTCCTGGGCAAGAGCGGGACCGGCCTGGGGATCGCGGTCGACGTCTATCACGTCTGGTGGGATCCGCAGCTGAAAGCGGAAATCGAGCGTGCCGGCGACCAGCGCCTGCTGGCCTTTCATATCTGCGACTGGCTGGTGCCGACCGCCGACCTGCTGCTCGACCGCGGCATGATGGGCGACGGCGTGATCGACATCCCACTCATCCGCTCCTGGGTCGAAGCCGCCGGCTATCGCGGCTTTCACGAAGTGGAGATCTTCTCCGCCGATAACTGGTGGCGGCGCGATCCGGACGAGGTGCTCGCCACCTGCCGCGAGCGCCATCAGTCCTGCTGCTGATCCGATGCTGAACCTCGTTTTCATCGAGCGCGATTCGCTGGACGCCAGAGTGCGGCGCCCGAATTTTCCGCACAGCTGGAAGGAATGCGGCAAAGTGCCGCCTGAAGCTTTGGTCGAAACACTGGCCGGGGCCGACATCGTATCGGTCAACAAGACCGTGCTCAGGGCAGAGGTCCTGTCGCAGCTGCCCCGGCTGCGCATGATCGCGGTCGCCGCGACCGGGACCGACAATGTCGACATCGCGTACTGCCGCGGGCGCGGCATCGTGGTATCCAATATCCGCAACTACGCCGTGCATTCCGTGCCCGAACACGCATTCGCGCTGATCCTCGCGCTGCGGCGCAATCTCTTTGCCTATTGCCGCGACGTCGAGGCCGGATTGTGGGCAAAGGCAGACCAGTTCTGCCTTTCCGGGCATTCCATCGGCGATCTGCACGGTAGCACGCTCGGCATCGTCGGGGAGGGCGTCCTGGGCCAGGGCACGGCGCAGATCGCGCGCGGCTTCGGCATGCGCGTGCTGTTTGCCGACCATGAGCCGCCCAAGGCGCCGGGCGTGGAGTTCGTGCCGTTCGAGCAGGTGCTGCGCGAGGCCGACGTGGTGACGCTGCATCTGCCGCTCACCGAAGCCAACCGCAACCTGATCGGCGCGCGCGAGCTGGCGCTGATGAAACCGAGCGCCTTGCTGATCAATACCGCGCGCGGCGGGCTGGTGGACGAGAACGCGCTCGCCGAGGCGCTGAGGAACGGCAGCATCGCCGGCGCGGGTTTCGACGTGCTCGGCGTCGAGCCGCCGCGGGATGGAAATGTGCTCCTCGAACTGAAGCTGCCCAATTTCATTTTGACGCCGCATATCGCCTGGGCGAGCAGCGGCGCGGTGCAGGCGCTCGCGGACCAGCTGATCGACAATATCGAGGCGTTCGTCGCCGGCGCGCCGCGAAATGTCGTGAGCTGACGCGCAAGCTGAAGCCGGGCATGTCCGCCGCGCAGGCCTGGGACGAGGTGAATGCATTTTTTTCGTGGCATCCGCAGGCCGTCGACGCGGAAAACGCGCTGAGCGGCGGAAATAATGAAAAGACTCGAATCCGCGTAGCTCCCCGGTCTCCGGTAGAATAGTGCCTGTCCCCGCCGCGCACGGCTGCGGCGGAGCGGAGGCACACCTCCGGTATCCTTTCAAGCCAGTTCTAGGAGTAACGATCATGCCAATAGTATCCATGCGCCAATTGCTGGACCACGCCGCAGACAATGGCTACGGCCTGCCCGCGTTCAACGTCAACAACCTGGAACAGGTCCAGGCCATCATGGAGGCCGCCAGCGAAACCGACAGCCCGGTGATCATGCAGGCCTCGGCCGGGGCGCGCAAATACGCCGGCGAAACCTTTCTCAAATACCTGATCCAGGCGGCGATCAAGACCTATCCGAACGTGCCCATCGTCATGCACCAGGACCACGGCCAGTCGCCCAAGGTGTGCGCATCGGCGATGCGGCTGGGTTTTTCCAGCGTCATGATGGACGGCAGCCTGCGCGAGGACGGCAAGAGCGTCGCCGACTACGACTACAACGTCGATGTCACGCGCAAGGTGGTTGCGGCCGCGCACAAGAAAGGCGTGACCGTCGAGGGTGAACTCGGCTGCCTCGGCTCGCTCGAAACCATGCAGGGCGACAAGGAGGACGGCCACGGGGCCGAGGGCAAGATGACGCTCGACATGCTGCTCACCGACCCGGACCAGGCCGCCGACTTCGTCAAGAAAACCCAGCTCGACGCGCTGGCGATCGCCATCGGCACTTCGCACGGCGCCTACAAGTTCACGCGCAAGCCCACCGGCGACATCCTCGCGATCGACCGCATCAAGGCGATCAACCAGCGCATCCCCAACACCCACCTGGTAATGCACGGCTCCTCCTCGGTGCCGCAGGACCAGCTCGACATCATCCGCGCCAACGGCGGCGAGATGAAAGAGACCTACGGCGTGCCGGTGGAGGAAATCCTCGAAGGCATCAAGCACGGCGTGCGCAAGATCAACATCGACACCGACATCCGCCTGTCGATGACCGCGGCCATCCGCAAATACATGAACGAGAACAAGAGCGCCTTCGACCCGCGCGACTACCTCAAGCCCGCGCGCGCCGCGGCCAAGGCGCTGTGCAAGCAGCGCTACGAGCAGTTCGGCTGCGCCGGCATGGCCTCGAAGATCAAGCCGCTGCCGCTGAAGAGCATGGCGCAGCGCTACAGCGCGGGCGAGCTCGCCCAGGTCGTGAGATAGGAGCGCTTCGACAATGAGCACAGTAGGCATAGTCATGGGCAGCACCTCCGACTGGGAGGTGATGAAGGAAGCGGCGCAGCAGCTGAAGGATTTCGGCGTCGCCTACGAGGCCAGGGCACTGTCGGCGCACCGCACCCCGGTAGAGCTGACGGAGTGGATGCTGGACATGGAGAAGCGCGGCTGCAAGGCGTTCATCGCCGGCGCCGGCGGCGCGGCGCACCTCGCCGGCGTGGTCGCGGCGCAGACGCTGCTGCCGGTGCTGGGCGTGCCCATCCCGTCCAAATACCTGAAGGGTCTGGATTCGCTGCTGTCCATGGTGCAGATGCCCAAGGGCATCC
>JAENXP010000618.1 GCA_016649475.1 Burkholderiales bacterium
GAACACCTCGCCCAGACGTTGTTCCAGACTCGTCGAGGCGAGATCCGTTAGTGCCTTGCGCGCGATGGCAAACACTTCCTGCTGGGTCCGGCGACTGATGGCCTGATTCAGGTTATGGGCGTCGTTGCGCAGCGTTTCCATGCGCTTGGCGCTCAAGGCCTCGGCTGCCTGCCGCGCTTCGTCCATGAGCCGCTGACGTTCGGCTTTCGCCTCGTCCGTCGCCTGGCTCAAAAGTGCGGCGCGCTGCCGGTCGAACTCGTCGTTCTTGTGCTGAAACGTGTCACGCTCTTGTGTTGCCTCAACCTTCTTCGCGTCAGCGTCCGCGAGTTCTGCCGCGATCCGCTTCTCCCGTGCGTCGATGGCATCGAGGATGGGCTGGTAGAGAAAGTGCTTCAGCAACCACACCAGGATGAGGAAGTTGATGACCTGCGCAACGACGGTGAACCAGTCGATGAGCACGTGTTACTTTCCCACAGCTTGAGCGATGGCGTGGTTCCAGAACGGATTGGCAAACAGGAGAATCATCGAGACCACGAAACAGTAAATGGCCGTGGACTCGACCATCGCCAATCCGACGAACAGCGTCCGGGTGATGGTGGCTGAAGCGTCAGGCTGCTGCGCCAGCGAGGTCAGCGCCGTCGCGACCGCCCTGCCTTCCGCCAGCGCCGGCCCCATCGTGCCGAATCCGGTGGTGATGCCGGCGATGACAATTGATGCCACCGCGATAATGGTCATGCTATCCATGGTGTCTCCTTTGGTGGTGATTGCTTCAAGGGCTGGACTCCCCTTCGGGTTCAGGTTTGCGGGCGCGCGTAGCGGCCGCGATGTAGACGGTGGCCAGGATAAAGAAGATGTAGGCCTGCACCATGCCGGTGAGCAGACCCAGCACCGTCATCACGATCGGAAAGATAAAGGGCGTGATGCTGAGCAGGATGCCGATGATCATCGTCCCGCTCATCATGTTCCCGAACAGGCGGATGGCCAGGGCCAGGGTGCGCGAAATCTCACTGATGATGTTGAACGGCAGCATGATGAACGTCGGTTTTGTGTAGGAGGCAAGGTATCCGCCCAGCCCCTGCTCCGCGATACCGAACAACGGCACGGCCACGAACACGCACAACGCGAGTGCCGCAGTGGTCGACAGCGATCCTGTCGGCGGCAGGTAGCCTGGAATGACGGTGCAGAGGGCGGCTGTGGCGACGAACAGGAAGAGTGTGCCCAGAAAGCCGATGTATTTGCGCGGCTGACTCAGGCCGACCTCTTCGATTTGTTTCTCTATGGCGGTGACGACGATTTCCAGCAGGTTCTGCCAGCGGGAACGCTCCATATCCGAGGAAAGTCTGCGCGTGATGAGTTTTGAACCGACGGCCAGCAAGAACATCAGACACCAGGTGAACACAATGGTGGCGTTGAGCTTGAAAAACCCGTCTTGCCAGAAGATCACCGCATCGGGACTAAGGCGCATGACGTGCCACATTCGCCGGGGAATTACCGTGTTCGATCGGCGGGCCGGCAACCCACATCACGATGAAACGCGCGATGACAAATCCGAACAGACATGCCAGCAGCCGTTGCCAATGACCATCCCCGACAAAATACAATCCAGCGACGACGACAACTGTCCGCAACAGCAGGCTGCCAAGAAACAAAAGCGCCGGTCGTGTGGACGCAACGCCCATGCGCACTGTCCACCAAAGGCCACCAAAGAAAATGGCGCCGAGCAACAGGCCCGCCATCCCTGCCAGTGCCAGCGTCAACCATTCATTCATCCCCATCCTCCTGTTCGTCCCGCATCGCCTTGTCTTCCCTGGCGACCCAATGCCACGCATTCAGACAGCCAATGGCCAAACCGATAATCAGCAGCATCAGCGTCCAGGAGTGACTTCCGGGATAGCGCTTGTCGAGCCAGACACCGAGAGCCGCGCCGAGCAGCGTCGGGATCGCCACTGACCAACCGACCAGACCCATCATGCCAAGCCCGAACCAGACGCCCGGCGCGGCGTCGCGCTGCGCCTTGAGCTTGCGTGCCGCCTTCCCGCCGACCTCCTGACCAAGCGACGGCTTCGGCTTCGAAGGCTTGTTTTGAGGTCCGTCAGTCATTGTGGAAAGTTACCATGCGGTGGATGAAGTCGCTTTCCATTTTCGCCAGCACGGAACGCACACTTTGCTCGTGCTCATTCAGGGTCAGAAACTCCTGTTCCACCGCCTCACGCAATTGGCCGAGGTCCGTTCCCCCTATTGCCTGGCGCACGGAAACGAGCACGTCCGGTCCGGTCTTGACCAGCACCCCTTCATCCACCGCCACGTACACCTCGCC
>JAENXP010000493.1 GCA_016649475.1 Burkholderiales bacterium
CTCGGTGCGGCCTGCGAGGTGGTGCTGACGCTGGTGGTGAATGCGCAGCAGACCGAGGCGGTACTGCTGGGCGAACACGGCGCGGTCGGCGCGATGCGCGCGGGTTCGGTGGTGATCGCGAGCGCCACCGTGGCTCCCGAATTCGCCGAATCGCTCGCGGCCCGGCTCGCTGCCAGGGGGATCGGCATGATCGATGCGCCGGTGTCGGGGGGCGCGGCCAAGGCGGCCAGCGGGCAGATGACCGTCATGGGCGCCGGGGCTGAGGAGAATTTCGCCAAGGTCGAGGACGTGTTCAAGGCGATCGCGCAAAAAGTGTATCGCCTGGGCGACGCGCCCGGCGCCGGCTCCAAGGTCAAGATGATCAACCAGCTGCTCGCCGGCGTGCATATCGCCGCGGCGGCCGAAGCGATGGCCATGGGCATACGCGCGGGTGCCGACCCGGCGGTGCTCTACGAAGTCATTTCCAACAGCGCGGGCTCGTCGTGGATGTTCCAGAACCGGGTGCCGCACATACTCGCCGGCGACTACACGCCGCTGTCGTCGGTCAATATATTCGTCAAGGACCTGGGGATCGTTCTGGACACGGCGAGAAAGTCGGCGTTTCCGCTGCCGCTCACCGCGACCGCACACCAGATGTTCCTCGCGGCCGCGGCAGCAGGGCGCGGCGGCGAGGACGATTCATCCGTGGTCAAGAACTACCCCGGCATAGAACTTCCGAAAAGGAAAGCTTAAGCCATGCTGCTCGGTTGCATTGCAGACGATTTCACCGGCGCCACCGACCTCGCCAACAATCTGGTGCGCAGCGGCATGCGCACGCTGCAGACCATAGGCGTGCCAAGCACGGGCGCGCCCGACGCGCCCCTGGCCGGGGAGGTCGATGCCGTGGTGGTGGCCTTGAAATCGCGCACTATCGCCGCCTCCGAGGCGGTGGCGCAATCGCTGGCTGCGCTCGACTGGCTCAGGCGTGCCGGCTGCCGCCAGTTCTTTTTCAAATACTGCTCCACCTTCGATTCGACGCCGCAGGGCAATATCGGCCCGGTGGCCGAGGCGCTGATGAAGGCGCTCGACGCGGACATCGCCATTGCCTGCCCCGCGTTTCCGACCAATGCGCGCACCATCTACATGGGCAACCTGTTCGTGGGCCAGGTTCCACTGTCGGATTCCGGCATGCGCGATCACCCGCTCACCCCGATGCGGGACTCGAACCTGGTGCGCGTGCTGCAGGCGCAGTCGCGCGCCAAAGTCGGCCTGGTCGCCTGGACCGACGTGGCCGCGGGGGAGGCGGCGATACGCGCGCGCTTTGCGGCGCTGCAGGCCGAGGGAGTGCGCCTCGCCGTGGTCGATGCGATCAACGATGCCGACCTGCATGCGATCGGCGCAGCCTGCGCCGGGCATCTCTTGATTACCGCCGGATCCGGCGTCGCCATCGGCCTGCCGGAGAATTTCCGCCGGGCGGGCCTCTTGCCGCTGCGCGCGAATGCGGCCGAATTGCCGCGCGTGCCGGGGCGGGCCGCGGTCATCTCGGGCTCCTGTTCTCAGGCCACCAACGGCCAGGTGGCGCACTGGATCGAGTCCGGGCGTGCGGCCATCCGCATCGACCCGCTGGCGATCGCCGGCGGCGGCGACGTCGCGGCCGCTGCGCTCGCGCAGGCGGACTCCCTGCTCCAGTCGGGGCCGGTGCTGTTCTATGCCACGGCCGCGTCCGAGGAGGTAAAAGCGGTGCAGGCAAAACTCGGCGTGGCCGAGGCCGGCGCCCTGGTGGAGCGCGCGCTCGCAGCCATCGCGCAAGGCTTGATCGAGCGCGGCGTGACGCGGCTGGTGGTTGCGGGTGGCGAGACCGCGGGCGCGGTGGTGCAGGCGCTGGGCGTCACGGCGCTGAAAATCGGGCCGCAGATCGACCCCGGCGTGCCCTGGACCGCGACGCAGGGCGCGCATCCCATCCTGCTCGCGCTCAAGTCGGGCAACTTCGGCAGCCGGGATTTTTTTGTGAAGTCCCTCGAACAGGTCGACGCATGATCATGCTTGGCGAATTGAATCGTGCCATTCGTTCTTGCGAAGTTGCGATGTTGCGCGAACGAAAGGTTGTTCGATCTTGTGGAAAAGTTACCCCGGACCGCCCTTGCTTTTATCCCGAACCGTGTTTTTGGTACGGATGGTGTTTATCCGTACCAAAAACACGGTTGGCGCGCGTAGCGCGCAATGCCCGCCAGCCGATATTGGCGTGTGTTAGAGCACACTTCGATCTGTGGTCCTCATGCTTGCGCGGACGGCGTCCCGTCCGCGCGGATCGTCGATTGCGCGCGGATGAAAAGCATATCCGCACGCAATCGGCGATCTTGTGGAAAAACTACCCCGGACCGCGCTTGCTTTTATCCACAAACACGGTTGGCGCGCGCAGCGCGCAATGGCCGCTGTTCGCGTACAGTGGCATCGAGATGCCGCACTTCGAGCTGAAATGAGCATGAACGAAAACGCGCTGCGCGATGAGATCTGCGCACTCGGGCACTCGATTTTCGCGCGCGGGCTCACGCACGGCAGTACCGGCAATATCAGCGCGCGCTGCGACGACGGCTGGCTGCTCACGCCCACCGGGTCGAACCTGGGCAGGCTCGATCCCGCGCGGCTGTCGAAACTCGACTGGCAGGGCAAGCCGGTCTCGGGCGATGCGCCGTCGAAGGAAAGCTTCCTGCACCTGGCCATGTACCAGGAGCGCGAGCGCAATCAGGCGGTGGTGCATTTGCACTCGACCCATTCGGTCGCGGTGTCGGTGCTGGAGGAGATTGATCCCGCGGACGTGCTGCCGCCGCTCACGGCGTACTACGTGATGCGCATCGGCAGCCTGCCGCTGGTGCCCTACTACGCCCCCGGGGACCTGCAGCTGGCTGCGGCAGTGCGCGCATACGCGGGGAAGCACCACGCGCTGCTGCTCGCCAACCACGGTCCCGTGGTCGCGGGCACCAGTCTTGCCGCCGCCGCCGATGCGGTGGAAGAGCTCGAAGCCACGGCGCGCCTGTACCTGCTGCTGCAAGGGCGGCGCGTGCGTACGCTCACGCCCGAGCAGGTCGCCGGCA
>JAENXP010000835.1 GCA_016649475.1 Burkholderiales bacterium
GAGGCCATTTCAGAATTACCAAAATGGCCCCCGACTTAGGGAAACATGAGGGGACATGTCCCCGCATTTTGTAATACGCTCCTAATTCAAGCGCCAAAGCGCGGCGTTGAGGACGGTGGCGAATGCGACCCAGCCGGCATAGGGAATAAACAACATTCCGGCCAGTCGGTCGCGCTGCCAGAACACCGCTGTCGTCGCCAGGATCGCGAGCAGCAGGACGACGATCTCGATCAGTGCCGCGCCGATAGAGCGCAAACCGAAGAACAGGATCGACCAGGAAAGATTCAGCACCAGCTGCAGCGCAAACAGCGACAAGGCCCAGCGTGCCCGGCGCAAGCCATCGCGCCGCCACACCCTCCAGCCCGCCACCGCCATCATGAAATAGAGAGCAGTCCAGACCGGCGCAAAAATCCAGTTCGGGGGATTGAACGCAGGCTTGGCCAGCGTCTGGTACCAGGTGCCGACACTGCTCGCGGTTGCCACGCCGCCGATGGCCGAAACCGCGAGGCAAATCGCGAGAAAAACGGCGAAACCGATGGTGTCGCGCTTGCGCGTCGAATCGCTCACTTCTTCGGCTTGAGAAAGGTAATGACGTTCGACCCCGGTGCGTTCTTGGTTACGCAACTGCCCTCGCCCACGCCGGCCTCCTGCTCCGCTTCGTGCAATAGATTGATCACGTCGACGTAGTGCTTCTGCTTGACCATCATCAGCGCCGTAAGCCCGCCTTCATTGCGCGCGAGCACGTCGGCGCCGGCGCGCAGCAGGGTTTCCACCACCGCGGTCTCGCCGTAGCCCGCCGCCAGCATCAGCGGCCGCACCCCAAAGCCGATCGGCGCCTCTACGTTCGCGCCGGCGTCGATCAGGACCTGCACCACATCGGCAAAACCGCGGTCCAGTTCCGCGTTATAGACGGCTTTGGAGAGCGCGCACCAGCCGCGCTCGTCCGCGGCATTGACGTCGGCGCCGGCCTCGATCAGGGTCTTGACCATGGCCAGGTTGCCGGCGTAGGCGGCGAGCATCAGCGCCGTGGCGCCATCGCCGTTGCGCTCATTGCAGTCGGCGCTGGCCGCCAGCAGCTTGCGAGCGCGGTCGATATCGCCGGCGTTAGCGGCGTCGAGCAAGGATTCAGGCATACCAATCTCCATCAGTACAAATCAATGCAAATAAATGGGCTGTGCAACGGCCCTAATGATACCGGCACCGGCGCCAATCATGTATCCAACTCGGGATAATGCCGGAATATGCCGTCGTTGTTGAAGGCCAGCCGCCGACCGGATGCGACATAACGCTTGATGCGCGGGCGCGCGAACACTTGGTCGTGCAGCGCGCGCAGGCCGGGGCAGCCGCGCAGCGCGCGTTTGCTTGCCCGCGGAAACGCGTAACGCAAGCCGGCAATTACCTGGGCCATGGACAGATCGACATAGCTCAGTTGCTTGCCCACCAGCCATTTGTCGCTTTGCGCATTGAGCGCCCAGACGCGCTCGAAATAGCCGAGAAACTTGGGCAGCCGGTAGGCGACGAAATCGCGGCTGCGGCGCCGCGCTTCGGCCTTCTGCTCCGCGTAGTAGAGTCCGCCGCCGA
>JAENXP010000351.1 GCA_016649475.1 Burkholderiales bacterium
CTCAATACGCTGCGCCCAGCTCGTCTTCGACCAGGCTCTTCAGCTGGTCGTAACCGAAGCTGGGCAGCGGTTTGCCGTTGACGAAGAACTCCGGCGTCGCCTTTACGTTCAGTGTCTTCGCGTCGGCAAGGCCCTGCTGGACGATTTTTTCGACCTCGGGCAGATTCATATCGTGCCGGAGCTTTCTGATGTCCAGGCCGACGCCGCCGATGTAGTTCCAGACGAGTTCCGGTTGCGGCCGGTGCTGCGGCGCCCAGGCGTCCTGCGCGGCAAACACGGCTTCCAGCGTTTCGCGGAACTTTCCCTGCCTATGCGCTGCTTCTAGTATCTTCACCACATAGTCCGAGCCGTGGTGAAACGCGGCATAGCGGACGTACAGGCGGATTTTGTCGGGATGCGCCTCCATCAGCTTCTTCACCAGGGGATAGAACTCCTTGCAGGTTCCGCAGGCGGGGTCGAGAAATTCGACCAGGTCGACTTTCGCCGCGGGGTTGCCGAAGGTGGGGACGTTTTCGCGTATGAAGGTCGACTTGTCGCGCCGGTAGGCCTGCAGCGATTCGTCAGATTTCTGGCTGCGGTAGAGCATCGTGCCGGCGACAAAGGCGACCAGCAGGAAAATTGCGGAAAAGATGACCAGATGTTTCTGTTTCACTTTGAGCTCCTCCTGTAGGTCAGAATCAGCAGCGCCGAAATGACCAAGAAAGACAATCCCGACAGCAGTGGAATCGTCACAAACCCGAACCATTCGATTTGCACCTCGGTACAGGGCACGCCCTGGACGCAAGGCTTGATGCTTTCGGGAATAAATCCGGCGACCAGAAGCAGATGGAATCCCGCGATCAGCACGCCGGTCAGCGACAGGGGCAGGGCGTAGCGTACGATGTTTCGGTCAAACGGAAACAGCCCCGCCGGCAGGATAAGCACCAGCGGATACATCGCGATGCGCTGGTACCAGCACAGCACGCAGGGCTGAAATCCCATTACTTCGCTGAAAAACAGACTGCCGAGCATTGAGGTGGTGGCGATCAGCCAACACGCAAAAACGAGTACCCAATTCGGGTCTTGCGCCTGCCCGGGTGAATTCATCGACTATCGCCTGCGCCGGAAAAGAGCGGATTATAGCGGATCGAGTCGCCGGGGAACGGAGTTCGAGCCCGGCGGGCAGGTATAATCGCGCCTGCCATGCAGACTCCCGTTCCCCAGCTTCTCATGCTCACCCGTCCCGACGACTGGCACCTGCATTTGCGCGACGGCGCTGCGCTCGCCGCGGTGCTGCCGCACTCGGCCCGCCAGTTCGCGCGCGCCATCATCATGCCCAATTTGCGGCCGCCGGTTACCACGGTGGAGTCGGCCAGGGCCTACCGCGAGCGCATTGTCGCCGCGCTGCCCGCAGGCGCGCGCTTCGAGCCGCTGATGACCCTGTATCTGACCGACAACACCACGCCGGAGGAGATCGCGCTGGCGCGCGCGAGCGCACTGGTGCATGCGGTCAAGTATTACCCGGCCGGGGCGACCACGAATTCGGATTCCGGGGTGACGCGCCTGGAGCACTGCTTCCGCGCGCTGGAGGCGATGGAAAAAGCCGGCCTGCCGCTGCTGCTGCACGGCGAGGTTACCGACCCGGAGGTGGACGCGTTCGATCGCGAGCAGGTATTCATCGATACGGTGCTGCCGCAGATTACGCAGCGCTTTGCCGGCCTGCGGCTGGTGCTCGAGCACGTCACCACGCGCGAGGCGGTGCAGTACGTGGCCGCGGCACCGGCCAACGTCGCCGCCACCATCACTGCGCACCACCTGCTGTTGAACCGCAATGCGATGTTCGCCGGCGGCATTCGCCCGCACCACTACTGCCTGCCGCTGCTCAAGCGCGAGGCGCACCGCCGGGCGCTGGTGCAGGCCGCTACCGGCGGCAACCCCAAGTTTTTCCTCGGGACCGACAGTGCGCCGCACGCGCGCCGCAACAAGGAGGCGTCCTGCGGCCATGCGGGCATCTACAGCGCGCATGCGGCCATGGAACTCTACGCCGAGGCCTTCGAGGCTGCGGGGGCGCTGGACAAACTCGAGGCGTTCGCCAGTTTCCACGGCGCGGATTTTTACCGCCTGCCGCGCAATGCCGAAAAAATAAGCCTGCAGCGCGAGAACTGGCAGGTGCAATCCTCGTTTGCGCTGGACGAAGACGAGCTGGTGCCCTTGCGCGCCGGCGAGCCCCTGTCCTGGCGACTGTACCAAGAAGCCCTTGCCAAATGAGTTTGGCAACGGACCTATTCATGGGAGCATGAGGGGAGTCATCCCCTCACGCCTCATATTCGGATCGATTGCCGTGGCCACTTCCGCACCACCCGTCTGGAACCGCTGGGAACTGCTCGCTACGCCGGCCTTCGCCACGCTGGCGCCGCTGATCGAGCAGTTGCCCGAAGATCACTTTCCCACACTCGCCCAGCTGAACCGGATGTGCGACGAGCGCGAGGTGGTCAGCGGCGGTGGCGTGCCGGTGGAGTTCGTGCCGCAGGAGGGCAAGACCGAAGAGCCCTACGAAACCCGGGTCCATTCCCGCGGCAAAGTGCTGACCCGGAGCAACAACTGGCACGACCTGTTCAATGCCCTGGTCTGGATCACTTTTCCGAAGAGCAAGGCCGCGCTCAACCGCCACCACTACAAAGAAATGCTGGTGCACCAGAGCGCGGGAAAGCGGGGCACGCCCCGGGACGTGTTGACGCTGTTCGATGAAGGCGGGGTGATCGTAACCAGCGCTGAACCCGAACTCGGCGCGTTGCTGCGCGAATTCAAGTGGAAGGAACTTTTCTGGCAGCGCCGGGAAGAGGTCGTCGCGAGCATGCGCTTTTACGTGTTCGGCCATTCGATCTATGAGAAGGCGCTGCAGCCTTACAAGGGCATCACCGCCAAGACGGTCATTTTCGACGTGCCCGCGCGTGAACTGGAACGCGAGCTGCCGCAGCAACTCGCCACGCTCGATGCGCGCCTGGCCAAATATTTCGGCGAGCCGCAGGCGCTGGCCTCGACCGAAGCCTATGCGCCGCTGCCGGTGCTGGGCATACCCGGCTGGGACGCGGACAACGCGGACGAACGCTATTACGACGATACCCAGCACTTCCGTCCCGGGCGCAGGCCGGCCGAGGAACGAGAGGAGCCGAAGTCGCGCAGAGACGGGAACGAGACCCAGCGCAAGGGCCGGAAAAAGTAGGCCGGTTTGCGGCCGGGCGGCGCGGCCGCGCGGCGGCAGGTGCTAAAATCGACTTGTGAAGCTGGCCAGACGGTCGCTGCGCACCTTCGGGTGCGGAGAGGAAAGTCCGGGCTCCGCAGAGCAGGGTGACGGCTAACGGCCGTACGTACTAGTCGCAGGCTTGCCTTCGGCGAAGACGAGGAATAGGGCCACAGAGACGAGTCGCCGCCAGCAATGGTGGCGGGTGAAACGCGGTAACCTCCACCCGGAGCAACACCAAATAGGCGGACGCTGCGCGTGCAGGTGTGGCGCGCTATGAGTGGCTCGCTCAAGTCCGCGGGTAGGTGGCTGGAGCCCTGGGGTAACCCAGGGCCTAGAGGAATGACCGTCATAGGGAGCAATCCCCGTAACAGAACCCGGCTTACCGGCCGGCTTCACTTTTTGCTGCGGTGTTTGTGGCACGCACGCGGCCTGCGTCCGCAAAGTTGGACGCACAGTTTCCGCCTAAGGCACGCTTCCGGGGCGTTCAATCGCCGGTGTGAGCCGGCGCGCTCAGTGCGTCGATCTCGGCCAGCACCCGCGCCGGCGCAAGC
Organism: Burkholderiales bacterium; assembly: GCA_016649475.1. Taxonomy (GTDB): domain Bacteria; phylum Pseudomonadota; class Gammaproteobacteria; order Burkholderiales; family SG8-39; genus 2-12-FULL-64-23. Next base: position 3,775 of record JAENXP010000351.1, read on the forward strand.
TCGTTCATGCACTTGAAATGTCCCAGCGGGCAGGACCGCGCGAAACAGGGGCTGCACTCGATGTCGATGTTGACGATGCGCGCCGATCCGGGCTGCGACGCCAGCGACAGTGGCGGGGTATGTGCCGGGCTGGAGGAGCCGTACAGC
>JAENXP010000378.1 GCA_016649475.1 Burkholderiales bacterium
CGATAGCGGGCCATGCGCTCCGGTCAACTGCACCGCAGGGCCGGAGGGCCGGGCCAGGTCGGGCACGATGGTCGGCAGGCTGCTGCAGCCGGCAAAGCCAAGTGCAACCAACAGGCCCAACAGAAGCAAGGGTAGCCAACCACGCGGACGCAGCACTTTGCAGGGAGATTTCATCTCGGGATCCAATGACTGAATATCCGCATCATGGCCGGTTCACTTCCCGCCTCAAAGTAGGATGCAGATTGCGCCGGGCTCGCTGCTATGTCTGTGCGCTAGCGCACAAGATGGGAGTAGGTGTGGCAACCGATTCGCGCGTAGGCGCGCAGTTTCGCTTAAGATAGATTGCCATTGGGCGCGTTTGAGTACGTCAAATGGTGTTGCGTTTCCCATCCGCAATTCGGAAGTGAATCATGCCGCTCCATCCCAACCCTGGCGAGAACCACCTTCTCTCCGCCCTGTCGGAGTCCACGTCTGCGCGCCTCGTTGCGCATCTGGAACACGTGCCTATCGCGCTCGGCGACGTGCTTTACGAGTCCGGCGCGTCGATGCGCCACGTCTATTTCCCGACCACCGCGATCGTATCCCTGCTCTACGTCATGGAGGATGGCGCATCGGCGGAAATCGCCATCGTCGGCAACGAAGGAGTCGTGGGCGTATCCCTTTTCATGGGTGGCGAAAGCACGCCCAGCCGGGGTGTTGTGCAAAGCGGGGGTCACGCCTATCGGCTTCCGGCGCGACTGCTGAAGGAGGAATTCAACCTCGCCAGTGAACTGCACTATCTCTTGCTGCGCTACACCCAGGCCTTGCTGACCCAGATGGCGCAGACGGCGGTGTGCAACCGCCATCATTCATTGGACCAGCAGTTCTGCCGCTGGCTGCTGCTCTCGCTGGACCGCCTGCCGACGAACGAGTTGGTCATGACGCAGGAGTTGATCGCCAACATGCTCGGCGTGCGCCGCGAGGGCGTCACCGAGGCCGCCGGCAACGTCCAGAGAGCCGGGTTGATCAATTACCACCGGGGCCACATTACCGTGCTCGATCGACCGGGACTGGAGGCGCGGGTCTGCGAGTGCTACGCGGTGGTCAAGAAGGAGTTCGATCGCCTGCTCCCGGATTACATCGTTCAGTAATCCGCTTGCCCGGGGCGGTAGCGCGCGATCCCTAGGTTGCATAACACGCCACCCGAGAAGGGGGTGTTGTGTGCGCTAGCGCCCAGACAAGCGTTAGGTTTCGCTCCATGCTGCGAACGGCCCATCCTGCGGCGGGCGTTTGTCGCTCGACGGGCTCCTCCAGACCTCGAGAGCCACATGCCACCCACCAAGCCTGCCCCCGCCGCCAATCGTCTGCTCGCAGCCTTGCCGCGCAAGGACCGTCAGCGTTTTCTGGCGGGCTGTGAGCCGGTAGAGTTGAGGTTTGCCGATATCCTGGTCGAACCCGGCGAGCGCTTGCGCCACGTCCATTTCCCGACCGAGAGCTTCATTTCCATGATCGCGCCGATCGATGGCCACCCACGCTTGGAGGTGGCGTTGGTCGGCGACGAAGGCATGCTCGGCATTCCACTTGTCCTGGGGGTGGGGGTTTCGCCGCTGCGCGCCCTGGTGCAGGGCGCGGGCCCGGCGCTGCGCATGAACGTGGCGCAGTTTCGCCGCGAACTCGTCCTCAGCGCTGAGCTGCACCGGGTACTGAAGCGCTACCTCTACGTGAGGCTGGGCCAACTAGCGCAATCCGCCGCCTGCAACCGCTTCCATACCATCGAGGAGCGCCTGGCCCGTTGGCTCTTGATGACGCAGGACCGGGCGCACGCGCACGAGTTTCATGTGACGCACGAATTCCTGGCCTACATGCTGGGCGTGCGCCGCGTGAGCGTCACCCGGGCGGCCACCGCGCTGCAGAAACGCAAGCTCATCCGCTATGCCCGCGGGGACGTCACGGTTCTCGACCGCAGCGCCCTGGAAGCTGCTTCCTGCTCGTGTTACGGCGCCAACAACGCGCTCTATGACCGCACTATGGGTGGCGGGGCCCGGGCGCGAAGGAGCCTCGCGAAGGAGTATTTCGTTGGCGACCAGCATGCGTAGGACATCTACTACGTTCAGTGGCGGCGCCGTCCGCTGTGCGCCGCACAGTGCTCCTCCCATACTCGGACCAGCCGAACCAGAAGTACCAAAGCATTGATTCTGTGGTTCAGAGGTATCGCGATGACAACGATGCAGGAACTCACACTTACTCGTCAGGAGAAATGAAATGACACTAGGAACCATTATTTTCGTCGTATTGATTCTGCTGCTGATCGGAGCGATACCAGCCTGGCCCCACAGTCGGGGATGGGGATACGGACCCAGCGGTGGTGTTGGACTGTTGTTGGTGATCCTGCTCGTGCTGTTTCTGATGGGCAAGATCTAGCTCTTAGGTAAGGAATCATCATGAGAATGCGAGCTCGGTATCTTCGAACTGTTGCCGTCGTGCTTGGCGTCACGGCATTGGCTTTCGGCGGCTTGGCCATGGCAGACCCGCCGTCGCGCGTTGCGCGCCTGGGCTACCTCAATGGGGCGGTCAGTTTCTCGCCCGCCGGCGAGAACGATTGGGTGGATGCCCGGATCAATCGCCCGCTGACCACCGGCGACCGACTTTGGACTGACGCCGATGGCCGGACTGAAATCCAGATCGGCGGCGCCGTGATTCGCATGAACGCCGAGACCGGCGTATCCCTTCTGAATCTCGACGATCAAATTACTCAACTGCAACTGACGGAAGGCACCTTGAACGTCCGGGTGCGTCGTCTCGAGCGCCACCAGTTGTTCGAAGTGAACACGCCGAATCTCGCCTTCACCCTTCGGGAACCCGGCGATTACCGGATCGAAGTCGATCCCGACGACGCGGCGACGACGATCATCCTGCGCAAAGGCGAAGGAGAGGTGTACGGCGACGGCGTGGCCTATGTCATCGATTCGCGACGCCCCTATCGTTTCACGGGAACGGACTTGCGCGAGTACCAGTATGGCGAGGCGCCGCGCGTCGACGAATTCGATCGCTGGGCGAGCGATCGCGACCGCCGCTACGACAGCTCGATCTCGGCCCGCTATGTGTCGCAAGACGTGGTCGAATATCAGGATCTCGATGCCAACGGCACCTGGCGCGTCGACGCGACCTACGGCAACGTCTGGACCCCGAATCGCGTCGCCGTCGGATGGGCGCCATACCGCGACGGACATTGGGCGTGGATCGACCCGTGGGGTTGGACATGGGTCGACGATGCACCGTGGGGGTTTGCCGTGTCCCACTACGGCCGCTGGGCCAATATCAGTGGCAGGTGGGGTTGGATACCGGGTCCCGTGCGCAGCCGCGCCTACTACGCTCCGGCACTGGTCGTGTTCGTGGGCGGGGACAACTTCCAGCTGACGATCTCCAGCGGCAATGTCGGTGGCGTCGCGTGGTTCCCGCTTGGGCCACGCGAAGTCTATCGACCTTCCTATACGGTGAGCCGCGACTATTTCCAGAATGTCAATCGCAGCAACACCGTCATCAACAACACAGTCATCAACAACTACTACGACAACTCGAAAGTGACCAATGTCGTATACGCCAACCGTCAAGTGCCTGGAGCGATCGTCGCCGTACCGGTGACCGCCTTCGTGCAGTCGCAGCCCGTGTCCCGGGCGGCGGTACAGGTATCCCGGAAGATGATTGCCAGCTCTCCGGTGGAGATCGTACCGGCGGTGGCTCCGACCGAGCGCAGCGTGCATGGCGCCTCCGCGCGGGCCGACAAGAAACCGCCTGCGCGCGCGTTTGAG
>JAENXP010000719.1 GCA_016649475.1 Burkholderiales bacterium
CAAGTCTGGGGAAGTTCGAGGGCGGTGTCCCCTCAATTTCTGACTGACCCTAGGCCATACGGTCGAATTTGCGATATTGAATTGCCTCGGCTATGTGGGCAACGGCAATCGCTTCGCTCCTGGCGAGATCGGCAATGCTGCGCGCCAGTTTCAGCACCCTATGGTAAGCGCGCGCCGACAGATTGAGCCGGGTAATCGCCTGCCTGAGCAAACCCTCGGCGGCCGTCTCCGGCCGGCACCACCGGTCGATTTCGCGCGTGGCTAGGCTGCTGTTGCTTTTGCCCTGGCGCTCCATTTGCACCCGATGCGCCGCTGCCACGCGCTCGCGTACTTCAACACTGGCGTCGCCCGTGGTCTGGCGCAGCAAATCTTCCTGCGGCACTGCCGGTACATCAAGATGGATATCGATGCGATCAAGGAGCGGTCCGGAAATCTTGCCGCGATAGCGCGTCACCTGATCCGGTGTGCAGCGACAGCGGCCGCTGTAATGTCCGAGATAGCCGCAGGGGCAGGGGTTCATCGCGGCGATTAACTGGAAGCGCGCGGGAAATTCTGCCTGGCGCGCTGCGCGCGAGATCGACACGCGTCCGGACTCCAGCGGCCCGCGCAGCGTCTCCAGCACTCTGCGCTGGAATTCGGGTAGTTCGTCCAGGAACAACACGCCATGGTGAGCGAGCGAAATCTCGCCCGGGCGCGGATCGCTGCCGCCGCCTACCAGGGCTACGCTGGAAGCCGAGTGGTGCGGTGCGCGAAACGGCCGGCGGCGGAACTGCTCGAGGCGAAAACCGCCGGAGCCCAGCGACTGCAGCGCTGCAGATTCCAGCGCCTCGGCATCGCTCATCGGCGGAAGAATCCCGGGAAAGCGCGCCGCCAGCATGGACTTGCCGGTGCCCGGCGGTCCCGCCATGAGCAGGCTATGGCCGCCCGCAGCGGCGATTTCCAGCGCGCGCTTGGCATGCGCCTGACCTTTGACATCGGCGAGATCGGGATAATCGGGCTGCGTCGTCGCTGCGGTTTCCGCTACGTAAGGCTGCAGGCTCTGCCTACGCGCGAGGTGTGCGCATACTTCCAGCAGCGTTTTCGCCGGCAGGATTCGAGCGTCGCGCACCAGACTCGCCTCCTCTGCGCTCGCGCGCGGCAGAACGAAAGCCCGACCGCGGCGATGCGCCTTATAGGTCATGGCCAGCGCACCGCGGATCGGGCGCAGATCGCCGGTGAGCGAGAGTTCGCCGGCAAATTCGTATTCGTCCAGCTGATTCGCGGGCAACTGTCCGGAGGCCGCAAGTATGCCTAGGGCGATGGGCAGGTCGAAGCGCGCGCTCTCCTTCGGCAGGTCGGCAGGGGCGAGGTTGACGGTGACACGACGCGCGGGAAATTCAAAATGCGCGTTGATCAGCGCCGCGCGCACCCGGTCGCGTGCCTCCTTCACCTCGATCTCGGCCAGGCCTACGATGGTGAAGCTGGGCAGCCCGCCGGAAAGATGGACTTCAACGGTGACTTCTGGCGCATCCATGCCGGCAAGCGCACGGCTGTGCAGCACGGCGAGCGACATGCCGATCAGGGATTCGGTTTGCTGACCCTGGCTTCCAGTTCAGCAACCTGCGACTCCAGCACACTGAGCTGTTCGCGTGCGCGCGCGAGCAGCCTGGACTGCACGTCGAATTCCTCGCGGGTAACCAAATCCAGTTTGCCAAAAAAACTTGCCAATAGCGCACGCACGTTTTTCTCAACGTCTTTGGCCGGACTTTGCGCCAGCAGCGCGCTGACTTTGCCGGTCAACTCGTCAAACAGGCGGTTTTGCTGCATTAGCGTCTCCTTTTGTTCGTCGTTTTTTCGAGTCTATCACGATGAACACAACGCACCAGCGAACGAAGCGGTTGATCGCCCCGCGGTGGTGCAGACGAAAAAACCCCGCACCAAAATAATGCATGGCGCCGGTCATTTCGCTAAGCGCGCAATCCAACTACTTGAAATGAAATAGATA